>RFSE01000371.1 GCA_009924135.1 Pseudomonadota bacterium
TCGCCCCTTCTCTTTTCCCCTCATGACTGGCTCCAAGAAAAACTCCGCGACGGCGTTGCTCGGCCTGGTGCTGGATGGCAACCGCCTGGACTTCGTTGCGCTCAAGCGCACGAACGGCTCGGTGGAAATCCGCCACTCCGAAACCGCCACGCTGACACTGGACCCGCTGACCAATGACCCCGACCTCGTCGGTGCGGAAATCCGCACGCATCTGGACAAGGCCGGCGTGCGCGACCGCCGGTGCGTCGTCGGCGTGCCGTTGAACTGGGCGCTCACGCTGGCCGTCAAGGTGCCCGCCGGCCTCGCACCTGAAGACGTGCAAAGCATGCTGGCGATGGAGGCAGAGCGCGGCTTCCCCTACGCCCCGGAGACCTTGCTGCTTTCCCAGTCGCTCGTCGGCCCTGCGGAGGGCGAGCGCACGGCCACCTTGGTGGCCATTCCGCGCGATCACATCATCCGGCTGCAGGATGCGCTGGAATCCATCGGGCTGCGTCCCCTGAGTTTCTCGCTCGGTCTGACCGCGCTGCAAACGGCGGGGGATTCCACGACCGCCGGCGGCGCGGTGGCGCTGCTCCCGGGTGAAAAGGGCGTTGGCCTGCAAGTCACTGCGCAAGGTGGCGTGGCGGCGTTGCGGCTGTTGGAAGGCGCGTTTGAGCAGGAAGGCTCCGAGCGGCGCGTGCAAAAGGATTACCTCGCCCGCGAGCTGCGCATCACGCTCGGGCAGTTGCCGGAGGATGTCCGCAGCACCGTGCGGAACCTGAAGGTGTTCGGGTCCGACGAGCTGGCCGAAGAACTTTACGAGCAGATCCGTCCGCGCGCCGAGTCGCTCGGCCTGCGGGCGCAACTGGTGAAGGAATTTGCGCCCATTGAATTCGGCGTCACCCTGCCCCCCAAGACCGCCGCCTCCGCCGCCCTGGCCCTCGTCGTGCGGCAGTTGATCGGGAAGCCATCCGGCTTCGAGTTCCTGCCGCCCCGGGTGAGCCGGTGGAAACAATTCACGGAACAGCATGCGTCGAAGAAGTTTTTTTACGCTGCAGCCGTGCTGGCCTTGGCTTCGCTGGTCGTAGCCGGAATGTTCGGCTGGCAGCAGTGGGAGCTGAACAAGCTCAATACGCAATGGAGCGGCATGAAGCAGCGCGTCGGCCAGGTCGAAGACATGATGGCCAACATCCGGAAGTACCGGCCGTGGTTTGATGAGTCGTTCCGCACCTTGAGCATTCTCAAACGAATCACCGAGGCATTTCCGGAAGATGGCGCGGTCGCCGCCAAGTCCGTCGAAATCCGTGACCGCTCCGGGGTGACGTGCAGCGGCACCGCGCGCAGCAACAAGGCGTTGCTGGACATGCTCGACCGTCTCCGGGCCTCGAAACAGATCACCGAATTGAAAACCGAGCACACCAAGGCCGGGCAGAACGGGCAGCCGATGGAATTCACGATCAACTTCCGCTGGATGGACAGCGTCAGCCGATGAACAACAAGAACCGCGAACAATTGCTCCTCATCGTGGCCGTCGCCGCGATTGTGTTGATGGTGGGCGACCGCTTTGTCCTGCAGCCGCTGACGGCCAGTTGGAAGGCGCGCACGACCGAAATCGCCGACTTGCAGAAGAAGGTGTCGGAAGGCGGCAAGCTGCTGGAACGCGACCGCGTGGTGCGCGAGCGCTGGAACTCCATGCGCGCCAACGCCCTGACCAACGACACCTCGGCGGCCGAAGCCCAGGCGCTGCGGGCCTTTGAACGGTGGTCCAAGGATTCAGGAGTGAACATGAGCGGCATCAAGCCGGCCTGGAAACGCGCCAACACCGGGGAGGATTACCAGACCCTCGAGTGCCGGGCGGATGCCACCGGCACCCTGGCGAGCCTCGCCAAATTCCTGTATCAGGTGGAAAAGGACCCGATGGCCATGCGGGTGGATGTGGTGGACCTTGCCACCCGGGACACGGACGGACGCAACCTCACCATGTCGCTGCAATTGAGCGGCCTGGTGCTGACGCCGAAGAACAATGAAACCCCTGCCAAATAATCCGCGTCACATCGCACTCGCCGCCCGGCAACTTGCGTGCGAGGTTATCGCCATGAAATCCCGCGCCCTGGTTTGGGGCGCCGCGTGGCTGCTCGCCCTCAGCTCCGTCGCCGCCCAGACGCATTCGAACAGCCCCGCTCCGGCCAGTCCCGCCCGCCCGGCTGCCGCGCCCGCGCCGGTCGCGAGCTTCTCCGCGTTCCAGACCATTCCCGACCGCAACATTTTCAACGCCCGCCGCGCGCCCGGCCGCACCATCGAAGAAGTCCCGCCGCCAGTCCGGCGCGAACGGGTGATCGAGACGTTTTCACTGCTGGGCACGCTCAACAATGAAAAGGGGCCGGTCGCCTTTTTTGAAAGCTCCAACCCGTCGTATCCGAAGAGCGCCAAGGTCGAGGAAAGCATCGCCGGCTGCAAGATTACGGGCATCGAGCAGAACGTGATCCGGCTGGACGCCAACGGCCAGGCGCTGGAACTGCGCGTGGGTTACCAGATGCGCCGCGAAGACAACGGCCCGTGGCAGATGTTCGAGGCGGACCGCCCGAGCGATTACGGCACCAGCTACACTCCGCCGCCCACCCTGAGCCTGGGATCATTGCGTTTGGGCAGCTCTTCGATCACCGGCCGCACGTTGTCCCCCAGCGGTGAGAGCCCGGCCGAATCCGCGCAACGCCGCATCCGCGAGCAGGACCGCAACGGCGACGGGAAGATCTCCCTTGAAGAGGCTGACAGCCGGCTCAAGCCCCGTTTCCAGCTCATGGACAAAAACGGGGACGGGTTTGTAGACCTTACGGAATACACGGCCTATTACGCGGAACGGAACGGCGGCGGTTCCTCCCGCACTACCTTCGGCAGCACTG
>RFSE01000372.1 GCA_009924135.1 Pseudomonadota bacterium
AAGACAACGCCCCCAAGGCCACCAAGCCGGACCCCCGCAAACTGGCCGTCACCCCCAAGGGCAAGGAGGCGCCTCCCAAGCGCGACGCCAAAAAGACGAAGGACGACGACTCCGAGCCGACGCCACCCAAGCCGACCGCGAAGACCACCGCCAAGCCCACGATCAAAATCGCCGACACCTCGCACCTGGCCTCGCGCCACGCCGATGAGGCGGCGAAGGCCAAGCAGCGTGAGCAGCGCGAACAGGAAGAGGAACGCGCCCAGGAACGCGCCCAAGCCGCCGCCGCGGCAAAGGCCGCCCAGCAGGCCCACATGCAGCGCGTTGCGAAGCTGAATTCCATTCTGGGTGGCATCCAGGGCGGTTTGTCCTCGCCCGTGGATGTCCATGTGGATGCCGGTGGCGGACCGAATGCGCTGGCGTTTCTCGATTACGGCCAGATGATGGTCCGCATTTACGAGCAGATGTGGCTCGTGCCGGGTACTCTCAGCGATTCGCTCTCCGTCGTGGGCGTTACAGTGACCGTCGCGCGCAATGGGCGCGTCCTGGACTGGCAAATAAGCAAGCCCAGTGGCAACAGCGCAGTTGACAAGTCGGTACGGGAAACGCTTCAAAAGGTCATTCAGTTCGAGCCGTTTCCGGCGAGCTTCCGGGAATCGCAGCGGACCTTTAACATTGATTTCAACCTGAAAGCCAAACGCAACACCGGATGAATTTGAACCGCCGCCAGTTTTCCCTCGCCCTCGCTGCCACCGCTGTCGCGCCTTTCGCCACCTCCGCACAGGAGCCGAAATTCAATGTGAACGTGACTGGTGATGGTTCCAAGCCCATCCCGATCTCCCTTAGCGGTTTCACGGGCGAAGTGGCATCCGCGTTGCGGTTTGACTTGGAAGTGGCCGGGTGCGCCGTGGTCAGCCCGGAGCAGGCCGTCGTGCTGGTGCATGGCAGCAACGGAGCGAAGCTGGAAGGCTATGTCTCTGACCGGCAGAAGAACTACCTGCTCACCAAAGCCTACACCGGCGCGAATCCGCGCCAGCTCGCCCACGCCTTCGCCGATGATGTGATCTTCGCGCTGACCCGGACGCGCGGCATCGCGCAGTCGCGGGTCACGTTCAAGGGCAAGGCCCCGGGTGGTACCGGGGAGGTTTTCATCGCCGATTACGATGGGCACAATGCTTTCGCGGTCACGCGGGACAACGCGATCGTCGCTTCGCCCTCGTGGGGACCCGGCAGCGAGTGGCTCGCCTACACCTCGTACAAGCTCAACAACCCGGACATCTTCTCGCACAATCTGACCACCGGCGAGCGGCACATCGTGGCCCGCTATGGTGGTTCCAACTTGTCACCGGCCGTCTCGCCCGGCGGACGGCTCGTGGCGATGGTGCTGAGCAAGGGCGGCAAGCCCGATCTTTATGTGGCGGACATCCGTGGGCGCGGGTTGCAGCAGCTTACGAACGCGCGTGAGGGTGTCTCCTCACCCTGCTGGTCGCCGGATGGCCAGAGCATCTGCTACGTGTCCAGCGAGGACGGTCCAGCCCGGCTGTACCGGGTCTCCGCGATGGGCGGCACGCCGCAACGCATTGCCACCACGGGCGTTTACAACGCCACGGAGCCGGACTGGTCGCCGGATGGCAAGTGGATCGCGTTCACCACGCAGCGTGGCGAATTCGACATCTGCATTGTGCCCGCCGCCGGCGGTGAAGTGCAGACCCTCGTGGCCGGCCAGGATCCGACCTGGGCGCCGAATTCCCGTACGATCATGTTCAGCAAACGGGGCCGCGGTGGCCCGATGTCCCTGTCTCTGCTTGACGTACCCACGAAGCGCGTCAAGGATGTGCCGCTGAATTTGGGAAATTGTTCCCAGCCCGCATGGGCCCGTTGAAGATTTTCACCAGCAGAATACAAACTATGAAACATTCCATTTTCCACAAGCTTGCCGTCCTCACCCTCCTTGCGGCGGTCACCGTCACCGGTTGCGCCACGAAGAAGCCCAAGGACATCACGCCCATCTCCGGCCTGCCGACACGCGTTGATCCGAAGACCCCTCAGGACTTGACCGGACTCAAGAACCCGCCGCCGACAACACCGCCTTTGGATACCATTCCCCCTGGCGGACTCGGCGGGACGCCTACTTCGCCCATCAGGTCAACGCCTGTGCCAGTCACTTCCGTCCCGCCTGAGTTCCCGCCGACGAACCCGATCACGCCCATCGGTGCTGGTGGTGGCAATGCCGCCGATCCTCAGTTGTTTGACAATATGATCATGGAACGTGGCACGTTCGCCGCGAACACGATCCACTTCGATTACGACAAGTCCATCGTGAAGGCCAGCGAGGTTGGCAAGCTCCAGCCGGTCATCGCCGCGCTGAAGGCTTCGCCCCAGAACAAGCTGCTCATCGAAGGTCACTGCGATGAACGCGGCACCGAGGAGTACAACCGCGCGCTCGGCGAACGCCGTGCGCTGGCCATCCGCGAGCGCCTCGCCAAGGCGGGCATCTCGCCGGACCGGCTCCGCACCCTCAGCTATGGTGAAGACAAGCCGTTGGAACTCGGCCACACCGAGGCCGCATGGGCCAAGAACCGCCGGGGTGAACTCGTCCTCCTCAAGCCCAAGAACTGAGCGCAACCCGATCAATCCCGCCCCGCTGAATAAACAGCCCGGCGGGATTGTCTCTTTACTTGCCCGTTGCTGAGGGCTAGGTTTCGGAAAACAAAAGGCTTTCTATGAACGCATGTTTCGCAATGTTGGGTTTGAGCGGCGGTGAGTTGATCCTCATCGCGGTCGTCGCCTTGGTGCTGTTTGGCGCGAACAAGATTCCGACCTTCATGAAGGGGCTCGGCCAGGGCATCAAGGAATTCAAGAAGGCTTCCGGCGATGTGCAG
>RFSE01000373.1 GCA_009924135.1 Pseudomonadota bacterium
AACTCCTAACTCCTAACTCCTAACTCCTCCTCAACTAACTCGAGCAGTCGCCAGCCGGTGAACTGGGTGCACACGATTGTCTCCGCCGTCGGGCGGTCCGCTGCGCTCACGCGGCCTACACTGCGCGATTTGCCAAACGGATGCATGACGTCGTAGCGGAAGCGGTTGGCGGTGGGTGCGGAAACGGTCAGGGACGGGTTGGTTGTGGGTGATGGTGGCATCTCTGCGGTCTGTGTGTCGGGGTGGTGGTTCATATGCGGATGAGGTGGTGATGTCCGGTTTGAGATTTACGAATTGAGGTCTGTGAATTGAGGTTTTGGATCGGGGATGGAAATTTCTGATTTGCGGTCAGAGGAGTGGGCGGTGGCACGGTTTGCCTTCGCGGCAGCAGCGCAGCGCAGGAGCTGCGAACGGTCCGCGTGCTCGCGCATCACCAGTTCATCCAATGCTGCGGCCCAGGCCGAGGAGACCCACAAACCGATGAAAATCCGGCGCTTGCGCAGGCCGGTCTGGCGGTCAGAAGTGGGCTTGTTCGTCTCCATGTGATGAAAGGTAAACTCAGTATAACACCCAGTCAAGAAACAATTGCCGGGTCGGTGGCTGGGTGTTAAACACTCGTCATGGCAAATCAACGTGACCCAAACCAGGTCCTGGTGGGCTTCTGGGCCGACAAGGAATTCGCCCAAAAAATCGACTTGGCCCGCGGGTTGGTACCGCGCTCCGTCTTCCTGCGCGACGCCCTCAAGCAACTGCTGCGCGACCGGGGCATCGACGTGAGCGACCTCGAGGCCGCCGCACCGGACCGCCGGGGCAAGGGCGGGCCGATCAAGTATCCCGAGTACAAGGCTGAGTCCATGAGCGTGAATGAGGGACCGAGTGACGCGGAGATCAGGGAGCAGGTGATTTCCGGCACCGCCCAGCAGGGCCTGGGCGCGGCGGTGAAAGTACTTGGGCTGAAATCCAAAGCTGCTTCGACCACCGGTAAAAACGCTTCGCCAAAAGCTCGCGCTCCTCGGCGGAAAGGTGCCCCGCCTGTTCTTCCAAAACCGGCTCCAACCGGACCCTGACTGTGACCGTCTTCATGTCCACTGTCTCCATGCGCTGGTGGCTTTGGCGTGTCGCCTCAAGGTGTTCGCCAGCGTCACTGCCGAGCATCGCACTCCAACCGGGACAAACCCTGTCTGTGTGAATAACTGGGTATTTTTGTGGATAACTTTTTCGCCGTCCTATGGAGGACAGGCGGTGAAATAGTTACCGCCGTGGAAATCGTTTGGTGCCGGAATGCGTGGCCGCCTCCTTCCACAGGAGAAGAGGATGGCAGAAAGATGGGGGCAGAAAGATGGGAAGGAACTGAGTTGAAATTTTTCTGGCTGCATTTTTCTGACCCATGCAGCTGTTAAACAGCCTGGAATCGAGCGGCGGCGAAGGCCTCCAAGGTATCCTGAACCATGCGGACGAGCAGGTTTTATGGCAGGAAAATTAGGGGCGGGAAGATTTGTTCCCAATTTTCCTGCCGCTAATTTTCCTGCCAACACCTCGGTTCATGGGGAGGGGGAAGGCGGGCAACGGTAGGCGTCCTCGCCTGCGAGTTGCCGGGGCGTCTCGCCCCAAGTTCGTGCGCGTGGTGAGACGCCGCGCGAACTCGCAGGCGAGGACGCCTGCGGTACAGCGATAGCGGGCGGCAGGGTGCGGTGGCTTCACCGCGCCGCAGGAGGTGGGTGGCGTGCGGGTGGCCGGGCGGCGCGCTGGGGACAGACGCGCCCTACCGAGCCCGGCGCTCAGCCCGCCGCCGCCGGGGCCGCCAACGCCGACTGCACCCGCGCGGGGATCTCCGCCTCCGGTACTTTCATGGCCTGCAAGAGAGCGATGTAGTTTCCCAGGACTGTCTGCGTTTTCGGATGCTCCAGCCCAAGGCTGCGTGCGAAGATGCCCAAGGCCCGCCGCATCAGCGGTTCGCCCTCCGCCAGCCGGTTCGTGTCTTGGAGCAACTGCGCGAGGTTGTTGAGGTCTATGGCGACATCGGGATGGTCCGGGCCGTAGCTGGCTTCATCAATCGCCAAGGCCCGCCGCATCAGCGGCTCCGCTTCCGCCAGCCGGTTCGTGGCCTTGAGCAAGTCTGCGAGATTGTTGAGGTCTCGGGCGACATCGGGATGGTCCGGACCGTGCCTGGCCTCATCAATGGCCAAAGCCCGCCGCATTAGAGGCTCAGCCTCCGGCAACCGGTTCGTTTCCTGTGGCAACTGGGCGAGGTTATTGAGGTAGACGGCGACCTTGTGATGCTCCTTGCCGTAGGTGACTTCAACGATGCCCAACGCCCGCACCAGCAGCGGCCCGGCTTCCGCCGGCCGGTTCGTGGCCTTGAGCAACTGCGCGAGGTTGTTGAGGCGGATGGCGACGTTGGGATGGTCCGGGCCGTAGCTGGTCTCATCGAGCTTCAAGGCGCGGCGGTAGTGCGGCTCGGCTTGGGTGTAGAGAGATTTGGTCTTGAGCAGCAGCGCCAATTCACCCAACAACCAGCTTAGCCCCACTGGTGCCGAGGCATCGAGGGCATGAGCGGCGAGGGCAACGGCGTGAGTTTGCAGCGGATTCCAGCGGGGCCAAGTGCGGACATCCTGGGGATTTCCGGGATAATTTTCTAAAAAGAGTTGGATGCCCATGGCCAGGGCGGCGGGGCGGTCAGCCTCCGGGGCGGTGAGGCGGATGATTTGCTGGACGAGGCGGTGGAGCTTGAAGCGGGGCTGGCCGTCGTGGCGGGTGAGCAG
>RFSE01000374.1 GCA_009924135.1 Pseudomonadota bacterium
GGGCGAGGGGCGAGGGGCGAGGGGCGAGGGCCAGACGGCGCGTTGAGCGGAGTAGGGCTGGCCGGTGAGGCGGATGACCTCCAGCGCGCGGATGACACGGCGGGGGTTTTGCCGGTCGATTCGTTCGTAGGTCACGGGGTCCCGTTGCGCCAGTTCGGTCAGCAGGTCCGGCAAGGGTACGGCTTCCAACGCGGCCCGCACTTGCGGGTCGGCGGGCGGGGCTTCACCGAGGCCGGAGAGCCAGGCTTTGAAGTAGAGGCCGGTTCCGCCGCAGAAGATTGGGACCCGGCCCCGGGCTTGGATGTCCTTTACCGCCATCTCCGCCAACCGGAGGAACTTGGCGGCGTCGAACGCTTCGGTCAGTTCCACCACATCCACGAGGTGATGGGGCACACGGGCGCGCTCGGCCGGTGGCGGCTTGGCCGTGCCCAGGTCCAACCCGCGATATACCTGCATGGAGTCCACCGAGATGATTTCGCCGCCGATTCGTGCAGCGAGCGCCAGCGCGACGGCGCTTTTCCCGACGGCGGTGGGGCCGGCGAGGAAGATCGGGGCGGGCAAGGAGGCGGCAGAGCCGTCGTGCATCGCTGCGGCTTTACGCGAAGCGCGCCGGGAGGCAAGCTTGCAATGTCATAAGTCACAACATTACTCCGATGACCCCGGCGGACTTTTCCGAGGTCCTGGCGCTCTGGGCTGCCACCGAAGGCGTCGGGCTCAACGAATCCGACACGCCGGAAAACCTCGCCACCTACCTCCAGCGCAACCCCGGCTTCAGCCTCGTCGCGCGCGACGCCGGGCGCGTGGTCGGGGCGGTGTTGTGCGGGCATGAAGGCCGGCGGGGCTACCTGCATCATCTGGCCGTGGCGCAGGACCAGCGTGGGCTTGGGCTCGGCCGGCAACTCGTGGACACCTGCCTCGCGGAGCTAAAGCGCGCTGGCATCACCCGGTGCAACATTTTCGTGTTCGCGGACAACGACGAGGGCATGGCCTTTTGGCGGCACACCGGCTGGGCGCTCCGGGATGATGTGCGGATGATGCAAAAACAGCTTTGAAGCCGGGCGCTGCTCGTTCAGTCTGTACCCGCAACCGACATGAAAAAACTGCTCCTGACCCTGTCTCTGCTCACCGCGTGCGCCGTCCAGGCCGCCGACACCAAGATCATCTTCATCGCCGGCCCGCGCAGCCACGGCCCGCTCCAGCACGAGCACCGGGCGGGCTGCCTGCTGCTGGCCAAGTCCCTGGCGGGTGTGAAGGGAATTGTCACCGAAGTTCACACCAACGGCTGGGTGAGCGATGAGAAGGTGTTCGAGGGTGCGGCGGCGGTGATTGTTTACAGCGATGGCGGTGGCGGCCATCCGTTCCTGGTCGGCGATCATCTCCAGAAGATCGGCGCGCTCATGCAGAAGGGCGTCGGCCTCGGGGCGATCCACTATGCCGTCGAGCCGACCACGGCCAAGGGCAACGCCGAGTTCCGCGACTGGATCGGTGGCTGCTTCGAGACCTTCTGGAGCGTGAACCCGCACTGGGACGGCGATTTCAAGGAACTGCCCAAGCATCCCGTCACCAGCGGCGTGCATCCCTTCAAGACGAACGACGAGTGGTATTATCACATGCGCTTCCGGGACGGCATGAAGGACGTGACGCCCATCCTCACCGCGCTGCCGCCCGATCGCACCACCGGCTGGAGCAAGGACAAGCCCGCCGATGCGAAGCCTTCCACCCATGGTGGCAACAAGGACGTCTTCGCTGCCGTCGTCGAACGCAAGGAGCCGCAGCACGTCATGTGGGTGGCCACCCGTCCGGATGGCGGACGCGGCTTCGGTTTCACCGGCGGTCACAACCATCTCAACTGGGGCAACAACGACCAGCGCAAGCTGGTCCTGAACTCGATCCTCTGGGTTGCCAAGGCCCCCGTGCCTGCCAATGGCGTCGAGTCCGCCGTCACGCAGGATGAACTCATGGCGAACCTCGATCCCAAGGGCGGTGCCAAGCCGCCGGTGAAGAAGGAAGAGCCCAAGAAGTAAGCGCGGAACGCCGGTTTCCGAACCGGCTTTCGCTGCGTCGTCCCGCGTCCTTGCCTGTCCCGGCAAGGGCTCCTACAGTCCGCGCGTTCACCGCGTGACCACACTCTTCGCCATCACCCTGTTTTGGAGCGCGGCGCTGCTCTTCTGGGTGGAGCCGATGGTGGGCAAGCTCGTGCTCCCGCAGCTCGGCGGCGCCCCCGCCGTGTGGAATACCTGCATGGTGTTCTTCCAGGCGATGCTGCTCGCCGGCTACGCGGCGGCCCACTGGTTGACCGTCCGATGTTCCCTCCGGGCGCAACTGCGTGTTCATCTGGCGCTGCTCCTCCTCGCGCTGGTCACGCTGCCCATCCGTTTGAACGAAACCACTGCGGGGCCGTGGCCGCACTGGCCCACGGCGTGGCTGCTGTTGCAATTGCTCCTGAACGTCGGCCCTGCGTTCTTCGCGCTCGCGCTCACCACGCCGCTGTTGCAACAGTGGTTCGCCGCCTCCGCCCACGCCAGCGCCCGCGATCCCTACTTCCTGTATGCGGCAAGCAACCTCGGGAGCTTTGCGGCGCTGCTGGGGTATCCGCTGTTCATTGAGCTGAACTGGCCGTTGCGCGAACAGGCGTGGCTGTGGGCAGCCGCTTTCCTCGGGATGCCGCTGCTGGTGCTCGTGTGTGGCGTGAAGGGCGGGCGTTTCTCCCTCTCCGCCAATGGAGGAGAGGGCCGGGGTGAGGGGG
>RFSE01000375.1 GCA_009924135.1 Pseudomonadota bacterium
ATCCTCGCGCGCGGCTGGCAACCCGGCGACCGGGTGCGCGATTTCCTACCCAAACGCCGCCATGCGGCAGGGGGTGAACGTGCTCACTGACGCTTACGGGACTAGTCCAACAAAACGCATCCGTCGCACTGGAGCCGAGATGGATTCACTGCTGGCTGCTGTCACCAACATCATCAGCGCCGAGGAGGACGCGATCACCATCCGGCATCTGTTCTATCGGCTGGTAGGTGAACGCCACATCGAGAAGACCGAGGCCACTTACAAGTCGCTCTGTGGGCACCTGTCCAAATGGCGGCGCTCTGGCGAGGTGCCTTGGGATTCATTCGCAGACAACACGCGCTGGCACATCGGGCACGAAACTTTCAGCGGACTGGATGACGCACTGAAAAATACGGTGCAATGCTATCGCCGAGACCTGTGGGCAAGACAATCTGCTCACGTTGAAATCTGGGGCGAGAAGGATGCTATCAGCAGCATCCTTTCCAGCGAGGCTTGCGACTGGGGCGTGAAGGTTTTCACCTGCCGTGGATTTGCCAGCCTGTCGGCGCTGTACAGCGCGGCGAACACATTCAAAAGGGCGGTTCAAAACGGAAAGAAGGTGTTCATCTACTACTTCGGAGATCACGACCCCAGCGGGTTGGCGATTGACCGGGCGGCAGTGGATTCCTTCCGTGACGACTTCCACGTTGACGTTGAGCTTACACGAGCCGCCGTCACGCCGGAGCAAATCCAACAGCACAAGCTGCCCACTCGTCCGGTAAAGGCTTCCGACACTCGCGCCGGAGGCTGGCAAGGGGGCTGTGTGGAGGTGGACACCATGCGCCCGGCTGTACTGCGGGAGATCGTAAAGGACTGCATCACCCAGCACATCGACCCGGTTGAATGGCGGCAGACCCAGACCATTGAACGTGCGGAACGGGAAACCCTGAAACAGTTCGCTGACAGCGTAAGGAGGGCGGCATGAGCGAGTTATCATTTCATCGTGGCTACTTCGTGGCGTGGCGCACGGATGATTTTCTGGAGTTGCTACGCGCGAAGCCGAATGCCTTCCGGCTGCTCGCCCTTATAGCCTATCGGGCGCGCTGGCGGGACGGCTACAGCGGAGACGGACTGGCACGCGGCGAAGCCCGAATTGGCCGTTTCGACGTGCAGCGCGAGCTTGGCCTGACACCCAAGGAATACCGCTCGGCCTGCGACGCACTTGAGGAGGGCAAATTTGCGGCGCTCCAAAGGACACACCACGGAACCGTTGCGCGTATCGTGGATTCAAGGGTTTTCTCACCATTTGCACCAGACGAGGGCACACCAAAGGGCACGGGAAAGGGCACACCGAGGGCACACGAAGGGCACACCGAGGGCCACAAAGAAGAAGGGGAGAATAGACAGAAGGAAAAGAATCAGGGCGTTTTTGAAATTCCTCTTCTGCTCAACACCGAAGCATTCCGCGAAGCGTGGGCGACTTGGTGCCATCACCTGAGGGAAAAACGGAAACCGATCACCACCACGGCGGCTAAGCTTCAACTCGACAATCTCGCAGCCATGGGCGAAGCGCGGGCAATCGCCGCACTTCGCCACAGCACGGCCATGAACTACACCGGAGTTTTCGAGCCGAAACCATCCACCGGAAAACCCGCCGCCCTCGCCGCCAACCACACGCCTAACTCTTGGAGCACTCAACCATGACAACTTCACCCGCCGAAATCCTCGCCACTGCTACCGCTCCCGCCGTGAAAGTCTGCCGCGAATGCGGCGCAACCTTCACCTGCGAATTCGCCTACGCTGCGCAATTCGTTCACGTCTGCGGAACATGCTCCGACCGTCACGCTGCGGATGACCAGCGCCGGGCAATCGAAAATTCAGAGCAACGCCGACGGAGCGCATGGGCTTCCGTCTGCCCGTTCACCTACGCCGAAACGGACGCGAAGCGGTTGCCGCTGCCGCACAAGCTCTCCGAAGTCATGGCGTGGCAATACGGGCCGCGCGGGCTGCTACTCCACGGCCCGACCGGCTCCGGTAAATCCCGTTGCGCCTGGCTACTCATGCGGCGTGAATACTTGGCCTTCCGTTGGGTGCGCGTGCTGGGCTGCGATGCTGGCATCGAGTACGCGGCGAAGTTCGGGGAGTCCACCGTTGCCGCCGCGCGTTGGATAGAGAAGGCGTGTGATGCGAATTTGCTCTTGCTAGATGACACCTTCAAAGCCCGGCTCACCGACTCTTTCGAGTCCGCCCTGTTCACCATCATTGCGAAGCGGGGCGAGGCTGGCCTGCCAATCATCGTGACCTCGAACGACGATCCCGACTCGCTGGCCGCGCGGATGACACAGGACCGCAGCGCGCCATTGATTCGACGGTTGCGGGAGATGACGCGGCCTATTGCCTTCACGAAATGAACGCCCGCACTTGTAGCGTGACGCTACACCCCACCCCGCCGGAAGGAATCTGTTTAAGCCAATCCCTATGCAGGTTACCGACGAACCCCGACATGTCGGTAAGCGCGGATTTTGAAATCACTGTTCACCACCACCACGAATGAAACCCAAGCCGAAAATCACCATCACCGGATTGTCTGAGAAAAGCGGGCTCCACCGCGCAACTGTCCGGCTCCGTCTCAAGGACGCTGGCTTATATCCCCCCGCCGGTCATTCACTCAAAAAGCTGCTTGCCGCGCTGGAGCCGGACCCAAAAGAAGAGTCCCAGGCCGCAGAGCGAGCGCGATTACGGCACGCAATCATCC
>RFSE01000376.1 GCA_009924135.1 Pseudomonadota bacterium
AAAGTCAGGCCCCACGCTTCGGGACTCGGCGTTCAGCCACCCTGCCGAAGGCGTTCGGCTCGGCCCCATCCGTGTTGCATCTGTGTTCCATCCGTGGCTAAAGAATTCTTCCGGCTTGGCATCACAACTTCTCAAGCCCCCCTGCTCTACCGATGCTGACTGGCCCGGCATCAGCAATATTGGGGCGGATCAGCCGCCACAACCCGCAAGCTGAAACCGACGACTGCTTTGGTCGCACCAAGACCGTTGCCCCGCATCGCGCCATCGTGTAGCTTCCGCGTCCTGAATTTGGAATTGCATCATGAGTGACGAACCGATCAACACCGATACTGCCGCCACCTCGGCGGAACCGCTGCCGCCGCCGACCGCTGCCGAGCTGGACGAGCTCCGCGCCAAGGCCGCCAAGGCCGACGAGCATTGGGACCGGTTGCTCCGGCAGGCCGCTGAATTCGAGAACTACAAGAAGCGTGCCGCCCGTGACCGCCAGGAGGACATCCGCTACGCCAACCGTGGCCTGCTCGAGAAACTCATCCCCGTTCTCGACAACTTTGAGATGGCGATGGCCGCCACCAACAATGCGCAGGCCGGCTCCGCCGATGCGCTCAAGGCCGGCGTGAACATGATTCACGGCCAGTTCCGCTCCGCCCTGCTGGAGGCCGGTCTGGAAGAACTCGACGCGACCGGCAAGGTCTTCGATCCCAACTGGCAGGAAGCCGTCTCGCATCAGGAGTCCGCCGAGGTGCCCGAGGGCCAGGTGCTCCTGCAACTCCGCCGGGGCTACAAGCTCCGCGATCGCCTCCTGCGTCCCGCCACCGTCATTGTCGCCAAGAAACCGGCCACTGAGCCTGCCACCACATGAGCGCGAAACGCGATTACTACGAGGTGCTCGGCGTCGAGCGCGGGGCTTCGGCTGAGGACATCAAGAAATCCTACCGCAAGCTGGCGGTGAAATTTCACCCGGACAAGAACCCCGGCGACAAGGCCGCCGAGGAGAAGTTCAAGGAACTGGGCGAGGCCTACGAGGCCCTCAGCGATCCCCAGAAGCGCGGGGCTTACGACCAGTTTGGCCACGCGGCCTTTGACCCGCGCATGCGGGCCGGAGCCGGCGGCGGTCGCGGCGGTGGCGGGGCCGGGTTCCACGATCCGATGGACATTTTCCGCGACTTCTTCGGCGGCGGCGGGGCCTCCTTCGAGGATCTCTTTGGCGAAGGCCAGCGGAACCCCAGCGGTCCGAAACGCGGGTCCGACCTGCGTTACGACCTCGAACTGGAATTCGAGGAAGCCGTCATGGGCTGCGAGAAGGAAATCAGCATCACCAAGCTCGACCAGTGCGAGACGTGTCGCGGCGCGGGCGGCGAGCAGGGTGCTTCCGTCAAACCCTGCGGCACCTGTGGTGGACGCGGCCAGATCATCCGTTCCAAGGGCATTTTCAGAGTCGCCCAAACCTGCCCGGACTGCGACGGCGCGGGCCAGAAGATCGACAAACCCTGCCGTCAGTGTCGCGGCAGCGGACGGCGCGAGCGGCCCTCGAAGATCAAGCTCAAGATTCCGCCTGGCGTGGACAACGGTGCCCGCCTGCGCTCCACCGGCAACGGCGAGAGCGGCACGCGCGGCGGTCCCTCCGGCGACCTCTATGTCGTCCTGCATGTGCGGGAGCACGGGCTCTTCAACCGCGACGGCGACGACCTCATCTGCGAGGTGCCGGTGAGCTTCACCCAGGCCGCGCTCGGTGCGGACATCGAGGTGCCCACCATGTCCGGCCGCAGCACCGTGCGGATGCCCAGCGGCACGCAGCATGGCACCGTCTTCCGCCTCCGGGGCAAGGGCGTGCAAAACATCCAAGGCCACGGCGTGGGCGACCTGCTCCTGCGCGTGCAAGTGGAAGTGCCGACCAAGCTCAGCGCCGAACAACGCGCCAAGCTCGTCGAGTTCGCCGAACTCTGCAAAGACGACAACGTCCACGACGACGCCACCGGCTTCTTCACGAAGGCGAAGGGGTTTTTTAAGAAGGGGGATTAGTATTTTGGTCGAAAACTAGGTAGCCCAACACATGGCCGATTTCGCTCAACCCGACATCGAACGAGCAGAGTCGCTGCTTCGCCCCATGATGCCTGGGCTATTTCGTGTCATCTACGACCCTGAGATGCCGCAGCGTGATGGCACACCGTTCCGGTGGTTTCAGGTCGTCTTTGCTGTTGGCCCAGGTGATGCCGGCAATCTGCGCTCGCAGGTCCACGCTCTTTTTCCACGAACACTTACCACTCTCTCGCAAGCGCCCTTGGCTGCTGATGCTCAAGTCATCAGCTTACGAGCGCGACGATTTTGCCCCGACACGAAGATTCTCGACCCGGCGCACCCGGTTATGTTCATTGAGGTCGAGTGGGCAAGTTCCGCGCTTCGTGCCATGCATCAACGTAACGATTATTCAACCTGGTCTGGCGAGTGCCTGACTTACCGTAACCATTTCGATCGAGCTGATCCGCTCACAAGACAATATACTCGCCAACTGATGACGTGACACGGAGCGTTTGTATGTTCGGTCGACAGCCATTCACCGCCCTTGTCCATACAAATGCGGGGAGCACTAATTGCATCTACCATGCACCGCCTCCACATCCCGCCCGGCACCGCGAGCAACGCTGAGGTTCTGCTCTTGCCGGAGGAGTCTCATAACGCCCTGTGCGTCCGAAAGCTCGTCATCTCCCTCTCCCCCATT
>RFSE01000377.1 GCA_009924135.1 Pseudomonadota bacterium
GAACCACCGCGTCGTGCCCATGAACCCTCCCACCCGTCTGCGACTCGCCAAGGAAGCCCGTGCGCTGCTGCCGTTTTGGGCGGCCTGCGCAGCGTGGATCACCCTTCCTTTCTGCCTGTCCCTCAGAGATCCGGCTTCCTACGCGTTTTCCGGCTTCATCTTTGCGTGCGGCGTGCTGGGGCCGGTGAGCGTGGGACATGAATTTGCACACGGCACCTTGGGAACGCTGCTGGCGTTGCCCATTCCGCGAAGTCAAATCTGGCGGGAGAAACTGATGGTGACGGGCACGGCTTTGGTCAGCCTGAGCGTGTTGTTGGTCGGGCTTATCCAAGGCACGGAAAGGTGGAGTCTAATCATCGGCCGGGAGCCGTCGCTAGATCCAGGGACCCTTGTGCTGTTCTGTGCCGTCGTGCTGATGATCCCGATCCTGGGCTTCTGCACTGGACCGGCGCTGACGCTGATCACGCGCAATTCGCTGGGTGGCGGAGCGCTTACTGTTTGCATTCCATTGCTGTTGCAAATCGGCGGGGTGGTGGTGTTTGCGGGGATTCGAAAACTGTCTGGGGCAGACGAGTTTCCGGTTGAAATCGAGGGGAAGATGTTAATGAGCTACGCGCTGGGGGTGGGAACGGTGTATTCGGTACTCGTGTACCGTTCCGGCTGGCAATGGTTTGAACGGCCCGAAGATGCCCCACTGAACCACCGCGAACTCGCCCTACCGGCCTCATTGGCGCAAAGACTCTCGGGCTGGACATCTTACCTGCTTCCTGCCCGTCGCGGGGTGATGACCAGTCTGCTGCGTAAGGAACTTCGGCTCCAGCAGCCGGCGTTTTTGGTGGCTGCGTTCTTCCTGGCTTTCTGGCTCACCTCCGGCGTCCTTAAATTCATTTACCCACCGTTGGATGCAAGTCTGCTGCTGATGCCTGCGATTTTTCTTTGCCTCGCGGTGCCCGTCACCGTGGGCATCGTATCCACGGCTGAGGAACGTTCGCTGGGCATCCATGAATGGCTGCTAACGCTACCTGTGTCTGCCCGGCGACAGTGGTGGATCAAGGTGCTGGTCGCCATCTCCGTGAATGCCGTCTTGGGGTTGGCGTTGCCAGTGGCACTGGCACTCGTCGCGCGGGGCTTGGACACGGAGATCTACCCGGTTAAAAGTTTTCGTGAAGATTACGAGGCCCTGTTGGCTTGCAACACGATCATCCTATTCGCTGCGCTCTACGCCTCAACCGGTGCACGCAACGGTCTGAGTGCGGTGGTCGGTACCGTCGCGCTGGTTATCATCGGGCCGCTGACTATTTGCGTCACCTCTTGGATTCTGAACCGGCCTGCGGTATGGCTTTACTGTTTGAACATCCGTTTTCCAAACCGCCACGCTGGTTGGCCTTCCCCCGAGATGCTGGGGTGCGTTTTCGAAACGTTGCTGCCTCTCGGCTGGGTCGCACTGGCAGGCTGGTTTGGGTCGCTTGCCTTCGCAAATTTCCGCCGGACACTCGCGGCCGGCTGGCAGCCCGTGTGGCGGCTTGTGCCGGTCTTCGTTGGAGCCGGGCTGTGGATCATGGGGATAGCTTTTATCACAGTGTGGATCGGCAAATACGAATGGAATTACAATGAGAGGGACGGTCTACGCGACACGCAGTGGCAAAAGCTGCTGAAGTAACGGCAAGTCGCGGGTATAGCCCGCGACCGGATAAACCAACACCACCATCGCCTTCGAAGCATCAGTCAGGGGGCTTTTACCCGATGGAACAACGCGGATCACGGTCAGCCATCAGCCACATGTTCGCCACATTCACGCGGCTGCTCATACCCACTGGGCAGTGGCCCGATGGAATGACAGAGCGGCTGGGAGACTCAGAGACGGGTCAATAAGTCCGAAGCGTTTATCTGTAATTCCGCACAAGGTAAGGCCCTATGCAGGACGCCCGCCGTTACGACAGGCCATACGCCTGCCGCCAGGGATGATCGCGGGAAACGGGCCGTAAAAACTACTTCCGGCCGCGGGCGGCGGAGTCGGAGAGGTTCTTGAGGTACTGCTCGACGAGCGGGCTGTATTCCTCGGGGGCGCGCTCGGTCGAGCTCTGGCGGATCGCATTGCGGTCGCGGGCGGGGAGGCCGAGGAAGCCGCTGGTGCCTTTGGCTTCGCGGGTCTTGCCGTCGGTGCCACCTTCGCCGTTCCAGTTGCCTTTGCCGTCGCCCTGGCCTTCCTTGCTGTTGGCTTCCGGCTTGCCTTCGCCCGGCCCCTTGGCCTGGCCTTTGCCCTTCTGCTGGCTTTCGCCCTGGCCCTTTTGACCCTGCCCCTGTTGAGCTTGTTGCTGGCCGACGCCTTCCTGGGCGAGGGCGAGGGCGGCGGCGGCCTGGGCGAGCGCCTGTTGGGCGGCTTCGGCGTTGGCCTGCGCGGGCTGGGCCTTGCCGGCTTCGGCCTGGGCGGCGGCCTGGGTGAGGGCTTCCTGGGCCTTTTGCAAGGCATCCTGCGCCTGTTGCGGCAGCGGCCCGGCTTCACCGGCGGCGAGCGGGGCAATCGTTTGAGCCGCGGACTCAAGGGGCTGGGCGGCCTGCTGGGCGGCTTGCTGTGCTGCAAGGGTTTCAGTCAGGGCCTTCACGTCGGCCTGTTGCTTGGCGAGCTGGGGCAGGGAGGGCT
>RFSE01000378.1 GCA_009924135.1 Pseudomonadota bacterium
ACTGGTCGGGCGGTTCCATCAAGGGGCTGGTCGACGCCGACAGCGCCGACATCGTCAACGTCATCCAGGCGACCAAGGTGTTGATTTCCGCTAAGAGTTGACCCGGGATTTCCATCGAGAAGTGACCCGGGTTTTGATTATGTTTGGGGTGTCATTGGTGGGTCAAGCCGGGGTTTCTCCTTTTCGGGTTTGGGTTGGGCCGAGCTGTTCTTGAACCGGAAGCTGTCGTTGCCGGTTTCGAGGATGTGGCAGTGATGGGTAAGGCGATCGAGGAGCGCGGTGGTCATCTTGGCGTCGCCGAACACGCTGGCCCACTCGCTGAAGCTCAGGTTGGTCGTGATGATGACGCTGGTGCGCTCGTAGAGTTTGCTCAGCAGATGGAACAGCAACGCGCCGCCTGAAGCGCTGAACGGCAGATATCCAAGCTCATCCAGGATCACGAGGTCGGAGTGAATGAGCCGGTTGGCGATCTGTCCTGCCTTGCCCTGCGCTTTCTCCTGTTCGAGGGCATTGACCAGTTCGACCGTGGAGAAGAAGCGGACCCGCTTTCGATGATGCTCGATGGCCTGGACGCCCAGCGCGGTGGCGATGTGGGTCTTGCCGGTGCCGGGGCCGCCAACCAGCACGATATTGTCGGCGACGTCGATAAACTCGCAGCGATGGAGTTGGCGGACGAGCGCCTCGTTGATCTCGCTGCTGGCGAAGTCGAAGCCCGCCAGATCGCGATAGGCCGGGAACCGGGCGACCTTGAGCTGGTAGGATACGGACCGCACCTCCCGTTCGGCTGTCTCGGCCTTGAGCAACTGGGAGAGTATCGGGATTGCCGCCGTGAAGGCCGGTGATCCCTGCTGCATGAGATCGGTGACGGCCTGGGCCATGCCGTGCATCTTGAGGCTGCGCAGCATGATGACGATGGCGCCGCTGGCGGGATCATGACGCATGGCGGCTCTCCCGACGCAGGTCATCATAGCGCTCGACATTGGCCAGGGGCTCGCTGACCAGCTTCAACGCCTGGGGGGCCGTGACTGGCGGCGTTGTCAGCGGCTTCCCGTCCAGCAGCCGGTGCAGCAGGTTGAGGATGTGGGTCTTGGTCGGGACGCCGGCTTCCAGTGCCATGGTGACAGCCGTCACGACGGCCTGCTCGTCATGGTGCAGGACCAGGGCAAGGATCTCGACCATCTCACGGTCGCCGCCAGGCGACCGCAGCAGATGCCGTTGCAGCCGCTGGAAGGCATCGGGCAGTTCGAGGAACGGCGCACCGTTGCGCAAGGCTCCAGGCTTGCGTTGAACAACCGCCAGATAATGGCGCCAGTCATAGACGGTACGTCCCGGTCCATCATGGGATCGCTCGATGATGCGCCGATGCTCGCACAGCACCTGTCCTTCTGCCACGATCAGGAAGCGGTCAGGATACACCCGCAGGCTGACGGGCCGATTGGCGAACGAGGCAGGCACGCTGTAGCGGGTGCGCTCCAGATGCACGAGGCAGGTCGGCGAGACGCGCTTGCCATACTCGACAAAGCCGTCGAACGGCCTGCCCATCGGCATCAGGCTCTCGACCTCGTCCGCCCAGGCGTCGGCCACCGAGCCCGGCTCGATCCCATGCGGGATCTCCTGCCATAGCGCCCGGCAGCGCTCCTCCAACCAGATGTTCAGGGCCTCCAGGCTCGTGGACTGGGGCATGGGTTGCCACAGGCGATGGCGCGCATCCTGGACGTTCTTCTCGACCTGGCCCTTCTCCCAGCCTGCAGCCGGATTGCAGAACTCGGCCTCGAACAGATAATGGCTGACCATCGCCAGGAAGCGGGCATTGACGGTCCGCTCCTTGCCCCGACCGACCTTGTCCACGGCGGTGCGCATATTGTCGTAGATGCCCCGCCGCGGCACGCCGCCCAGCACACGGAACGCATGATTATGAGCGTCGAACAGCATCTCGTGGGTTTGCAGGAGATAGGCCCGCACGATGAAGGCCCGGCTGTGGCTGAGCTTGAAGTGCGCCACCTGCAGCTTGGTGCGGACACCATCGATGATCGCCCAGTCCTCGCTCCAGTCGAACTGGAACGCCTCACCCGGCGCGAAGGATAGCGGGACGAACGTTCCTCGGCCGCTCATCTGCTGCTGACGACGATAATCATCGCGCCATGTGCGAGCAAAGGCCGCTACCCGATTATAAGAACCGTCGTAGCCCAGGCTCGTCAGATCCGCATGCAACTGCTTGATCGTGCGCTTCTGCTTGCGAGGCCTGACCATCTCCCGCCTCAGCCAGGCCGACAGCCGCTCGGCAAACCGGTCCAGCTTGCTCGGTCGCTCGGGCACCCTGAACTGCGGCTCGATCGTGTCTGACCGAAGATACTTACGGATCGTATTGCGTGACAGACCCGTGCGCCGTGCGATCTCCCGGATCGACAGATGATCGCGGTGATGCCAACGCCGGATAACGCTCAATAACGCCATGTTCAACACTCCATGATCCCCTGCTCGTCAAAGCCGGGGGCGAGTTCAACATGGGTCAATTCTCAGTGGAATTTTGCGCCCCGAACGGGTCACTTCTCAGTGGCAATCAACAACCCGTGTAAGCGAGGGTGAGACAGAACGTATTAATAGGGGCG
>RFSE01000379.1 GCA_009924135.1 Pseudomonadota bacterium
AGTTCGATGATGGCCTGGCGCGCATCTTCGTCGCCGGAGTCGGCGGCCTTGCGATACCAAGTCAGCGCTTCGTCGGCGTTCTTCTCCACGCCTTCGCCAATTTCATAGCAGTAGGCGAGGTTGAACTGGGCGAGCGTGTGACCCTGTTCAGCGGCCTTGCGGTACAGGCCGACGGCCTTTTCGTAATCCGCCGTGACGCCCTTGCCTTGCTGATACAGCGCGCCGAGCAGGAACTGCGCGTCGGCGTGGCCCCGTTTGGTGGCCTTGTCGAGATAGTCGGCGGCGAGCGAATAATCCAGCGGCACACCTTCCCCGCGGGTGTAGAGGTGGCCGAGTTGATATTGGGCGTGCGCGTCGCCTTGTTGAGCTTTGAGTTGGAGGGACTTTATGTTGGCGCTCGCCATGGGCGGATTGTTTGTTTTTCGCCACTGTGAATGCAATCAAGAAATGGGCCGGTCAAGCCAGTATTTCCGGCATCGACCGGCCAACCGTCCGGGCGGGTTCCTGGGCCAGGGGGCGCATCCCAGTTTCGTGCAGCGTGGAGGCCGGCCAGCTCCCGAAGCGTGCGTTTGCTTCGGGTGGTACCCGCGTCTCGCGGGTCGGTTCGGGCGTCCCGCCCGAACCGTTGGCGCGCGGAGTCCTGATGAATACGGCTGCCAATTGGACGCACGGACATCCGGAGTTTTCGGCGGGACGCCGAAAACTACCCGCGGGACGCGGGTGCCACCCGAGGTCAACGCATGCGTTGGGTTTTGACCGGCCTTCGCGCGACTAGAAACTGAGCTGCGCCTTGACGGAGCACGCAAAGGCCTTTCCTCACCCGCCGACTTTTCCTAAAATTACCGCGCGCATGAAACGCTTTTGTTCCCTTGTTGCCCTCGTGCTGGTGCCAGCTCGCCTGTTCGCCGCCGAACCCAACCAGTCCGGCCCGCTCAAAGTCCTTACCGCTTCCTGGCTGGGCGGGGCCGGGGAAGAGCAAATTGTCGGAGCCGACGTGCGCGAGGATCAGTCCATCGTCCTCGCCGTGAATGCGGTCGAGCTCAAGTTGGGCCCGGCCCCCGTCGTGCTCGGCGAGGCTGCCGCTGCGCCCGCGACAAAGCCCGCCGACCCAAAGAAGCCGAACAAGAACAGCAAGCCCGCCGCCGACCCGAACCTCGCTGGCCATCTCGTCCGCCTCGCGCCCGACGGCCAGAAAGTTCTCGGCGTGGCCCGGTTCCCGGCGGGGTCGGCCACGCTCCGCAAGCTGAAGTGCGACAGTGGCGGCAACCTCTTCCTCCTCGGCGACGCGCCGGGCACCTTGAAGCTCGCGGGGGCCGCAGGCACCGGCCGGTTCCTCGCCCTGCTGGCCCCGGATGCCAGCCGTGTGCGCGTGGCGCTCTTTGTCGCGGGGGCGCAGGATTTCGCCGTGGACAGCAACGGTGATTTCGTCGTGCTCACCAAGGGCCACCTCACCCGTTATGCCAGCGACGGCAAGCAGAAGTGGGATGTGACCTGGCCTTCGCACGGTGACAACCGCCCCGGCGGCATGACGCTTTCCCCGACCACCGGCATCGCCGCCGTCACGGGCTACGGCATGACCCACACGGGCAAGGAGCCGTATAAGGATCCGTACGGCTACGGCTTCAGCCGCGAGGGGAAGCTCCTCTGGTCCATCTGGAACCCCGATCCCAAGCTGCTAGTGGACAAGAAATTTGGCGGCAACGGGCTGATGGCGGACACGACCGGCCACGCCGCCGGGACGGACGCCGCCGGGAAAATCTACTTCACGCTCTTCGCGGACGGCGGCAACTCCGTGTGCACGCGCAACCCTGGCAGCGTCAACGAGCCGCTGGACGCGAAGGTCTTTGACGGTGTGTTTCAAAAATCTCCCGGCCACGGTTTCAAGGGGGCCAGCAAGACCGCCGTGCTCTTCCGCATCAATCCCGCTGACGGCCATCTAGAAAAAGGCACGTGGATGTCCGCGTGGATCTCGCCGCAGCGCGCGAACGGCCTGGGCATGGAAGCCGTTGCCGGTGACAGCAAGGGCCGCACCTTCGTCGTGGGCAACAGCGCCTTTGGCTGCCCGGCGCAAAATCCGTGGTTCGCCGGTGTCGAAGGTGGCTACAAGGGCGGCGGGTTTCTTGCGGTGCTGGACGACGCGTTCAAGATGCAGCAATGCGGCTATTTCCAAGGCACCAGCATCGAATGCGTGGCCTACCGTAACGGCACCCTCGTCATCGGCGGCACCGCCGTAAAGGAATCAGTCAGTCAGGATAAGTCCGATCCGGCGTCCAAACCCGTCACCGCCCCCACGCCCGTTTTCAAGCCCCTGCAAGGCACCTTTGGCGGCGGTAACAAGGACGCGTGGTTTGCGGTGTTTAAAGTGGAATGACGGCCTGGGGACACCACTCTAACTGCGGGAATAATTTGGTAAAATGGGGTGAGTTGTGGCTTGGGCCGCCGTTCTCCCTCCCCATGAACCGGCGGTTGGCTTTGTACCGCAGGCGTCCTCGCCTGCGAGTTCGGGCGGCGTCTCGCCGCCTGGAGGTACTCGGGGCGGGACGCCCCGGTAACTCGCAGGCGAGGACGCCTGCGGTACAG
>RFSE01000380.1 GCA_009924135.1 Pseudomonadota bacterium
CGCTTTCAGTTGATCTGGGCCATCATGATGTTCATGGGCGTGCCCGCCTGGACCGCGATCATCCTGCTGAGCGCGCTCAAGCCCTTCGATGGGGAGGACATGGCGCTGTTTCCCGCCGCCTTGATGGCGGCCCGGTCCTCGGGGCTGGTTGAAGCCACGGGCGTGGCCGAGGGGGTCATCAGTTTCATCCATGTGGTGAGCAGGTCGGTCTGGGACTGCTGGGCCAGTGCCAGCTGCTGCAGGATGTGCTGCTGCTGGCGCATGGTGTCCCGGACGACGCCCACCAGCTCGGTCAAGAGCTGGGTGTCAGGCTGGACTTTGCGGGGTCGGCCCCGCTTGGGTTTTTCGGAGGTCCGTTCCGATTTTTCAGCGGTTAGTTCCATGCGACTTCGGCCTCCAGCCGACGACGGTTGATACAGGCCAGCCCCTCTTCAAACAGGCTGGGGACTTTGGGCGGGGCGATGCGGGCCGGGGCTTGCATCACGGCCACGCTGGTGGCCAGCGCAATCACGCTGGCGACGTCATCATGGCGGCCCGGGGGCGCCGAGATTTGCACGTGCCCCATGGGGTTGAGTTTCTTCTGGAGCTGGGTCAGCTGCGTGATAATGACCGGCACATCCAGCAGGTGGAGCTTGTTGGTGCGCAGCAGGTGCAGGAGGCTACCATACATCTTGGCTTTGCTTGCCCCCGTGAAATCCCGGCCCACAATCGTGAACTGGTGCTGCAAGGCCAGCTGCTGGAGGGCCTCCAGCTGATACTGGTCGCTATAGACGAGGCTGATGTTCCACCGATGGACGATGGCCCCGATTTCGGTCATGATGGCCGCCGGGTCCAGTCGCTGCTTGAGCTTGCTGTCGGGCGTCCACGTCCGCAGGAGGTCTTGGACCACGCAGCCCTCCGCATCCATGTGGCAGATGGTGAAGGCGAAGGTGTCGTGCCGGAACGCCGGGTCCATGGCCGCCACATAGGTGGGCTGCCAGCCGCTGGTTTCGTTCTGGGCCCGGGTCCGCTCGGCCCCATGGCCCGCACAGGCCGCGTGGACCGTGTCGGCAGGCAAAAAGCCACTCAGGCTGCTGACAAAGACGGCGAGCGACTCGCGGACGAAGGCTTCGGGGTCGTCCCGCTGCAGTTTTTCGAGCCGCCGCTTCGTGATGCGGGGGTTTTCCATGCAGGCGGTGGAGGCCTGCAGCACGAGGGTGTCGGCGTATTCGGCCCGGTCTTCCGGGCTGAGGTTGCGGCCCCCAGTGCCCGCCCGGTGATAGTCCCAGAGCAGCCCCTCCTCGGTGTAGGGGGTGGAGACCAAGAATTGCTTGGCCCGGGGGAACTGGAGCTGGGCGTAGGAGACGGCGCGTTGGACTTCGTAGTCCGGGTTGGCCGCTTCGGCTGTCCGATACCAGAAGCCGACCTCATCGCCAATCACCACCGGCATCGCAAAGCCCCGGCCCGTCTTGATGGCGGGGGGTTCGGGCAAAATGGTGATGCCATTCTTCAATTCGATCTTGTCCCGGGTCGCCGACACCAGCTGCTTGGCCAACAGGGGGACTTGCTGGGCCATCAGGGCGATGGCAATCATGTTGGCCTTGGCCGTGGCCAAATCTTGGGCGATGTAGGGCACGACCACGTCTTGGCAGGGACGCCATCAGCTGCGGGTCGGCAATCACCTCGGCAAAGGGGACGTAGCCGATGTCCGCAGCGCGACTCTGGCCGACGGCGGTCTTTTTCGGGGGCATCCGGCCTTAGCGAGCGAGGGTAATGGTGCCCTTGAGGACACCATCCCGAATCTGGTCGGTGCAGCGGCGGTTGGCCTCCGACAAACTGGCGTCGGTGGCCCGAATGGTCTCGCCATTGGGCGCCGTCCAGCTCACCTCGTAGTCCCCCTTGTCGTTCTGGGCGCTGTTCAAGTGGAGGGGGAAGTGCCCGTGCATGAAGGATTCGCGCAAATGGTCAAACATGGGTGGCCTCAGGCGTGGGGGTGGGGCTCGGGGCCACCATCAGTGTGGGTTTCAGCTGCTGGAGGGCCGTCCGGCTCAGCAATCGGCGCTGACGGCGCGTCAGCACCGCCGGATTGAGACGCTGGAAGAGCTGGCGGCGTATCTGGGCCCGCACCTGCTGGCGGCTGAGGGGTGGCGTCGGCGTCAATCGTGTCCTCCAACTGTTGACTCTGGATGCGTTTCTGGGCAATATAGCGGCTGAGGGCATCTTCCTCGGCCAGCTGGGTCTGGGTGCGGGTGTGCGTGCCCCGCAGCAGCCCCACGCCCTTCAAGACTTCGAGGGCCACCTTGGCATTGCCCTCCATCAGGGCCATTTTGGCGGCCGTCTGGGCCAAGGGGACCAGATCTTGCAGGAGCGTGTCCTCGAACTTGACGAGGAGATCGCCCTTGGCCGCAAAGGACAGGGCCCGCTGGGCCGTGGCCATGCCCACATTAAAGTCTTTGGCGATCTGGGCCGTCGTTTTGCCTTCAAGGACGCGCTTTTCCAGCATCTTGAGGGCCCGGGCTTTCTTTTGCTGGGGATTGACCAGCCGCGTCATGGCCGGTTTGCCCGTGCGTCG
>RFSE01000039.1 GCA_009924135.1 Pseudomonadota bacterium
TTTTTGGCCACAGATGAACACAGATAAGCACAGATGGGAAAGGACAGGCATGAGCGCGTCGCTCGTGCGGCACCTTCACTCTGGTGGCAACTTTTTTGCATTTGGACACGCGATCAAAGAATTCCCATCTGTGTTTATCTGTGTCCATCTGTGGCTAAAATAATTTCCTGATTTATGTTCGGCCAATACGCTCCCAACGAACTCGCCCTGCCGTCCCGCCGCCGGTTTTTACAACGCGCCGGGCTTGGGCTCGGCTCCGTCGCGCTCGGTACGCTGCTGCATGAGCAGGCGCGTGCCGGGATTGCGCCGGTGAACCCGCTCGCCGCCCGCCCGCCGCTGTTCCCCGCCAAAGCCAAACGCATCGTGTGGCTGTTCATGACCGGCGCGCCGTCGCAGGTGGACACCTGGGATTACAAGCCCGAGCTGCAAAAGCGCAACGGCGAGGTCCTGCCCGGCAGCGACCCGAAGACCGGTTTCTTCACGACCAGCGGCAAGATTCTCAAGTCGCCCTTCGGCTGGAACCAGCACGGGCGTTCCGGCTCCTGGGTCTCGGACATTCTGCCGCACCTTTCGAAACACGTGGACGACATGGCGTTCATCCACTCGATGCACCTGCGCGCGAACAATCACGCGCCTGCTTCGATGGAACTTATGTGCGGCGTGGACCGGCCCGGCCTGCCCAGCGCCGGGGCGTGGGTCACCTACGGCCTCGGTGCGGACAACCAGAATCTCCCCGCGTTTGTCGTGCTGCACGAGACGCGGCCGCGCGGTGACGACCAGATTTGGAGCGCGGGTTTTCTGCCCAAGACTTTTCAGGCGCTCACGCTCGACGCCCGGCGGAAGGAAGTGATCGACAACCTGGCCCGCGCCAAGGACGAGTCCGAGTCGCAGCAGCGCGCGTCGCTCGACCTGTTGCAGTCCCTCAACCGCGACCACGCGCAGGCCCGTCCGACGCAGGCGGATTTGCTCTCGCGCATCAACTCGTTTGAACTCGCCTACCGCATGCAGATGGCCGCGCCCGAGGCGATGGACATCGCGAATGAATCTCCCGCCACGCGCCAGCTCTATGGCGTGGACAAGAAGGAAACGGAGACCTTCGGCCGGCAGTGCCTCATCGCGCGGCGGCTGCTCGAACGCGGCGTGCGCTTCGTCCAAATTTTTGCCGGGAAGGGCACCGGCGGCGACGGCAGCGTGAATGACGTGCCGTGGGACGGACATAACAACATCGAGACGAACCACCGTTCCTGCGGCGCGGCGACGGACCAGCCCGCAGCCGCGTTGCTCACGGACCTCAAGCTGCGCGGGATGCTCGAGGACACCATCGTCGTGTGGGGTGGCGAGTTTGGGCGCACGAGCGATTCCCAAGGCAGCGTGGGCCGCGACCACAACCCCAAGGGCTTCACCATCTGGATGGCGGGCGGCGGCGTGAAGGGCGGCGTCCATTACGGCGCAACCGACGAATTCGGCTACAAGGCGGTCGAAGACAAGGTCCACGGCAACGATCTTCACGCGACCATTCTGCACCTGCTGGGCATGGACCATGAAAAGCTCACCTACCGTCACAATGGACGTGATTACCGCCTGACTGACGTGGGCGGGCACGTGATCAGGGATTTGATTGCTTGAGGCGGGTCTGATGGGCTGTAGCGGCGCTCTGTGAGCGCCGAGTTGGACTGTCTACGGGACATTGGAGCGGCGCATGGCGACAGGGCGCGCAACTCGGCGGTCACAGACCGCCGCAACAGGGTGGCGCGTTCTGCGGACTTGGCCTTGAACTGTGAAACTCCCGCCCCCACCACGGCCCGGCTCGCGCCTTTACTTCATCCGGCGGCGGCTTATCCTCGCGCCGTTGCATCCGGAATGAGTTCGTCCCGCCAGCCTGTCCGACTTGCCGTCGGATTCGTTCTCGCCTGCTGGTTGGGCTTGGCCGCCATTGGCCTGCGTGCGGCGACGTTCTGCATCAACTACTCCGCCACGCCCGATGTCGCGGCGCTTCGCGATTTTGACATCTCCATCCTCAGCCCCGAGGCGCGCGTGGACGTGGGGGCGTTGCAACGCATGGGGCATCGCAGCTACGCCTACCTGAGCGTGGTCGAGGTGGCCAAGGACGCGCCCTATCGTGCGGAGCTGGCCCTGCGGCATGTCCCGTTGCTCGGCAAGAATGAAATCTGGCTCGGCGACCTGGCGGATGTCTCGCAGCCGGCCTGGGCTGATTTTGTGGTGAACACGCTGGCCGTGCGCGCCGTGCAGAAGGGTTACTCCGGCTTCTTTCTCGACACGGCCGACAGCCTTGAACTGCTGGAGAAGCAGTTTCCCCAACGGGGCACCGCCTTCCGCGACGGCATGGTCACGCTGATCAAGGCGCTCAAAGCGAAGTTCCCGCAGCACCCGATCATCCTCAACCGCGGCTTCCCGCTGCTGGCGCGGCTCACCGGCACGGTGGATGGCGTGCTGGCGGAATCGCTTTTCCGCAAATTTGACTTCAAGGAGAAGCGCTACGTCGCGGTGGATGCCGCCGGCTCACAGTGGCTGCTCAACATCCTGCGCACCATCAACCAGGCCGGCTTGCCGGTGTATGTCGTGGACTATGTGGATGCGCAGGAGACGGTGCAGGCCGAGGACGTGGCACGCCGCATTGCCGGTGTCGGATTTACGCCCTTCATCAGCACCGTGGAACTTGATGGCCGGCTGCTTGCGCCCCGTCCCAAGTCCCGCTCGGTTCCGGTGCCGGCGGTCATCCCCCAATCCGTGCCGCAGTTGCCACCGGCTTTGCCGTCCCTTTCCGGAGGAACCCCGGCGGCTCGCGCACCCTTGGCACCGGGTGGTAATTCATCCCCCCTGCAGGCGGGTGAAATGCCGCGTTTCGTGCTGACCCTCTTTGGTAATCGTGAAGCGGATGTGGAAGATCTCGTGCGGTGGCCGGTGGATAGCGGTGTAGCCCAGGTCGCGCAGATGCCCTTGGAGTGGCTTGGCTACGAGGTGGATTACCTCAACGTAAACCAGCAGGAACTGCCCGGCTCGCTCGACACGCGCTATGCCGCCGTGATTCTGGACCGCTACCTTGATCTGCCGCGCAACAAGGAGGCGGCGGTCGCCGACTGGCTCATCGCGCAAAAAGAGCGGGGACGCAAAATCATCTTTTTCGGAGCGTTGCCCTTCAACGACAGTGCTGTCCTTGAACGCGTGCTCAAGGCGTTTGGTTGCGGTGGCTCCGGCCGTGCCGTGAAGGGCGTCACCGGACTCCGCACGCAAACCGTGAGTCCCGCGCTCAACTTTGAAGCCAAGGTGAACCTCACCCCGGTCGGCTTCCGCGAACTGCGCGCCCCGGCTGGCAGCGAAGTGCTCTTTTCCCTCGCCGCAGGTGACGGGCTGCAGTTCGACCCGCTCTTCATCGCGCCCTGGGGTGGGATGATGCTGGAACCTTACGCGCTCTTCCGACGCCCCGATCTCGACGAACTGTGGCTGGTGGACCCGTTTCACTTCTTTCAGCGTGCCCTCGGCGGCGTGCCCATGCCCGTCCCCGACACCACCACCCGCGATGGCGCGCGGATCTTCTTCTCGCACATCGATGGTGACGGTTTCCGGCACTCGTCGAGCGTGGAGCCGGGGTTGCGCTCGGGTGAAATCATCGTCGAGCGTATCATCAAGCAGTATCCCTTCCCGTTCACCGTCTCCTTCATCGAAGCAGAAGTGCGCGGGATTGTGGCCGGGCAAAAGGTTGGCGATGCGGAGTTGCTCACGCGGCAGGCCCGGGAAGTACTCGCCCTGCCCAAGGTCGAGGCCGCGTCGCACGCCTACACGCATCCGTTTTACTGGAACGCCGGCGATCGTACAGTGAAGGAATACGCGCGGGCCAATCTTCAGCTGGCCCCGCCGCATGACCACCCGGGCGCGCCAGTGGACCTGCGCCGCGAAATCGCCGGCTCGGTGGACTACATCGAACGGGAGCTGTGTCCGCCCGGCAAGCGCGTGAAGATTTTCCTGTGGTCGGGCAACTGCCGCCCGTGGCCCGAGGCGTTGCGGCTGGTGCGCGAGCTGGGTATTGAAAACATGAACGGCGGCGAGACGGCCGTCAGCCGTAAACGTCCATCCGTCACCCGCGTCTCCGCTCGCGCGGTGCCGTGGGAGGGCGAATTGCAAATCACCTCGGCGAACGAAAACGAAAACATTTACCGGGAGCGCTGGGCCGTGAGCGGGGACACCGAATCGCCGTTCTTCGGTGGCTTTCTGCTCGCACAGGACGGCTTCGAGCGCATGGAACAGCCGCGCCGCCTCAAGCCGGTGAACATCTACTTCCACTTTTACAGCGGTGACAACCTCGCCTCCCTCAACGCGCTCACGCGGCTCTTTGACTGGGCCACGCGTCAGGAGCTGCACGCGATCACCGCTGCCGATTACGCCCGGCTGGTGCGCGATGCCCGCAGTGCGCGGGTCATCCGTGAGTCCGATACCCGCTGGACGCTCGTAACTGGCGGGGCGGTCCGCACCTTCCGACTACCGAAGTCCGCGTTGGTGCCCGACCTGGCGGCGAGCCGGGGCGTGACGGGCTGGCGGGTGACCGGGGACGTGATCTATGTTCACACGGACGGCTCGCCGCGTGTGGAACTGGCCCTGAGCAGCAGCCCGTCGGCGCATTTGCGGCTGGAGCAAAGCACGGCGGAAATCCAATTCACCCGGCTGACGGCCCGCGAAGCGGCGTTCACCGTGCGTGATGTCCGGCCCTGCCAGGTGACCCTGGGTGGCTTGGCCGCCCGTGCCACGGCCTCCCTCATGGTGAACGGTAAACCTTTCACCGCGCAGGGCGACGCGACTGGCAACCTCAAACTGGAACTGCCCGCCGAGGCTAAAGTGGAAATCAGATTATGAGGAATGCAGATAAACACCTGCCTTACTGGGCGCAACTTCGCTTTGGCTTGTTCCGGCCTGCCGGTCTTCCTGATAATCGTCGGCGGATGAAAATCTGATGGCCCTTCCCGCCCGCCAACCTTCCACCGTCTTCCCACCCTGGCTGCTGATCGGGGTGGCGGTGATCTGTGCTGGCATCGCGCTCTGGCTGATCCCCACGGAACGCGGTCTGCTGGAGCGCCAGCTCGCGGACAAGGCGTGGGGCAACGCCCTGAAGACGCTGAACAACCTGCCGGAGCGGGAACGCGCCCGGCATGCGCGCCGGTATGCGCTGCTGGAGATCGACCTCGAACGCCGCCTGTTGGCCAAGGACGATCCGCTGGCGTTGCGCAACCTGCTCGCCCGCGCCTGCAAGCTCGCCGCCCCGTTCAAGTTCGACCCCGCGTTCATGGAGTCCATCACCGCCCTGTTGGATCAGGTGCAGGACCCGGAGGCCGCCTTCAAACTGCTGGGGCCGTCGCTGCCTCTGTTGCCCGTCGATGTGCGCCCGACGCTTTACGAAGTTCTGGTGAAGAAGGCCCTCGCAGCGGCGAAGCCCGTGTTGGCGATGCAAATTTACGCTCAATACTGGCAGTCCAATCCCAACGAGGCGACCACCTTGAAACTCATCGCTCTGACGCGGCAGGCCGGTCAGCCAGCCCAGGGCTTGCGGGTGGTGGACGAATTTGCGCGGCGGGCCGGCCGGCAGCTGGTGCGCGTGTCACCCCGGTTGGCGTGGGAACGCATCACGCTGCTGCGCGAAACCGGCCAGCCGGGCGAGGCGTATGGTGCAATCCGCGAATTGATGGCGGTGGTCGAAGCCCCGGAGCGCGAACGGCTGTTCGGCCTGCTGATGACCACGGCCCGCGAATCGAGCCGGCTCGGTGAGCTGCTGCCGGAAATTCAAAAGCGCGCCCTGGCCCAGCCGGAGAACGCGCAGCTCTGGCGGATGCTGGCCGAGCTGGCGCTTGCGGGCGGAGATCAGAAGGGGGCCATGGAGGCGCTGCGCCGCATTGTGGCGTTGGAACCCAACGACCGTTCGCATCACCTGCACCTCGCCCAGCTCTACGAGTGGAACGCTGCGCCCAATGATGCCTTCGACCAATATCTCATCGCGTTGCGTCTGAAAGAACCTGCGGCCATTGAGCGGCTCATCGCGCTGGTGCCCGGCCTCTATCGTGATGCCGATCTCGCGAAAGCCCTGGCCGAAGCAGGCGACCTGCTAGATCGCAAAAAGCACGCGCCATTTCTCGCACGATTGGAGGCGAACATCGGCAACTTCGAGAAGGCCGAGGCCTATTACAATGGGCTGCTGCGTGATCCCAACGTCAGCCTGGCCGTGATGAAGGAGTTCGCCCGGCTCCAGCTCGACCTGGCAAACTACGAAAAGGCGCTGCCCATTCTGTCGCGCATCCTGCAGAAAGCGCCCAACGACCCGCCGACCCTCGGAGCCATGGCCGAATGTTACTTCCGGCTGGGCGATTATCCGAAGTCGCTGGCCCTCTATCAGCAGCTGGTCGAGAAGGCTCCGGATAAGACCACGGTCGAGGGCCTGCTCACGCTCGCCGAGAGCATGGGCAAGCTCGACATCGCCGCCGATGCGCTCGACGAATGGCTGCGCCGCTCGTCGCAGCCCTCGTCCAAGGATTTCCAGCGGCTGGCTTATTTCCAAGGGGTGGCGGGCCGGGGAGACAAGGTGCGCGAGGCCCTGGTTCACGGGCTCGAACGGTTTCCGCAGGACGAGACGCTCCGGCGGCAACTCGTGTATGCGCTTTCCGATCTCGGAAAATTCAGCGAGGCCGCCGACGCCCTTCGCCCGCATCCCGACCTGCGCGAGGATGATGAATTGACGAAGCTCTACTTGAGCTTGTTGCTTCAGGCGAAACGGCTTACCGATGCGGAACAATTTGTCACGCGCGAGCTGACCCCGGAGCGGGTCGAGAAACTCGGGCTGATCGCCACGGTCGCCAGCGTGTACGAGGCCAATGGCAACTGGCAGGGCGCGCTGGGACTCTACGAAAAGCTCCACCGGCAGGACCACGCGAACATGTCCTACGGCCTCGCTTATGCCCGCTTGCTGATCCGTGCGAACCGCCAGCGCGATGCCTTGGAAGTATTGCAGAGCTATCTGGACGCCACGTCGCCGGCGATGCACGAACTGGCAGCGCAGGTGCTGGCGGCTTCGCGGGATTTCAAACGCGCCGCGATCCATCAGCGCGCCTTTGTGGCCTCGAAACCGGAGAACGCCGGTCGGGCCTGGGGTTTTCTGGGTGACATCCTGCTCGCGCGCGGCGACAAGCAGGGCGCGCGGGTGGCTTATCAGCGGGCGATCCAGGAAATGCTCCGGTCACTGGCACCCATGTAATACTGCTGCGTTGCGCCGACGTTGCTTGCGCGCGGCCTTGAACTCTTTCTTAATCCTTCCACCAAGCTTTATGCTGCGGCCTTCCAATCAAACCACTGTCCTGACCCTCACGGCGCTCATCATGGCCGCCGGCACGTCGGCGCACGCGCAGTTTCAATTCCTCACGGATCAGCCGCCCAATGCGTCTGACACACCCCGGCGGAATGCCCGGAACGACGAAGCCGTCCGTCCACCACCGCCGGCACCAGTAGCTCCCGCCCAACCAGAACCGGAGAAGAAGGGTTTCTTCGGCCGGCTCTTTTCGCGCGACCCTCAGCCGGCCCGCGCACAGACCTCGCCGTCTGCCCCAGGAAACTACCCGCAACCTGGCACCACGTATGTGCGTGACGGGGTGCGTTACTCGAACCCGCCGGGCTACGCGCCTGCGCCCGCACCGGTCGCCGCTCCGCAGTGGCAACAGCCGCAGCCAGTTGCGCCACAATACACACCGCAAGGCCAGGTGAACTCGTCCTGGCCGCCCCCTGCCGACCCACGCTTTAACGGCGCGGCTGACAGCAGCACCGCCGGCACCCAGGTGATTCCGCCGAACGGGCAGATGCGTTCGTTTGAAACGCGGGTGGTGAACGAGGCTCCCCGCTACGCACCGGGGACAGAGCCCACAGTAACCTACAGTTTGCCGCCTGCTGCGCCAACGGCCGTACCGAAGAGCGGTCCGAGGAACTCAGGCACGGATGTGTTCAGCGGCCAGCGGTCAAGACGCGCCGAAACAAGTTCGCCAGCCGCGCCTCAGTACGAAGCGCCTGCGGCCGCACCCGTTGCCCCCTGGCCGCCGGTGCAGACCGTTGCACCCCAATACACGCCGCAGGGTGTTGCGGCTCCGAGCTGGCCGGACACCCAGCCTGATCCGCGCCGCGCCGGTGCTCAGGGAGCGGCGGCCAGCACCACGATGGTGATTCCGCCAAACGGCCCGGCCCGGCCCGTCACCGTGCCGGAAGGCTACCCCGTTCCGCCGCCCCGAGGATCTTCGGAATCGCTCGACCGGCCAGGATTCTTAAGTCGGCTCTTTGGGGCCAGTTCCCCGCCTGCGGCTGCTCCGGTCTATTCCGTCAACGATGGCACCCGTTACGCACCGGGGGCGAAGATCGTGACTCCGCGCATTCAGGACGACTCGACCATGCGTCCGCTGCCCGCTTCAGCGTATCAGCCGCCGCCGGCTCCGCAGATGCGTGCCCCGGCACAAGTGCCGGTTGCCCCCGTCAGCAGCCCTCAGCAAGATCCCTTTTCCGGCCAGCGCCCCGGTCGGCGCAACACTGATTACGTGCCGGAAGTTCCGGTGCCCGCCCCGGCTGCTCCGGTCAATCCGGCACCATTTGGCACGCCCCGGAGTTCGCTCGACGCTGCTCCAGTTTTTCCGTCGGCACCCGTGCCCGCGAATCTCACCCCGGCGGAGGAGCGCGCCTTCCAGCCCGGCGTGAAGCCCGAGGACACCCGCTACCTGATGTATCTGTACGCGAAGACCGGCCGTGCCGACTTGGCCGAGCCGCTCGCGCAGGAGATTCTTTCGCGTGATCCGGCGAACAAGGAGGCCCTGCTCGCGATGAGTTCGCTCTTTGTGGACAAGAAGGATGCCCCTCGTGCGGTGGCCTACGCCACCCAGCTTTACCAGGCGTATCCCGACAGCACCGAGGCGATTTACTATTACGGCGCGGCCCACCAGCTCGCCGGGAATTATCAGGAAGCCGAAAATGTGCTGCGCTACCTGCGGCTCGAAAAGTTCGCCGGTAAACCGTTCCCTTATCAGCTTGATCTCGCCGGCGCCTCCGAGAAATCCGGCAACTGGCGCGGCCAGATGACGGCGTATCAGGAGTTGCTCGACCAGAACCAGGTGGATGACCCGACGCGCACCTCCGTGCGCCGCGTGCTCGAACCCATGCAGCGCGATCACAGCGACCAGGTCACCGTCCAGGGCACGGCGTATCTCCTCAAATCCGGCGCGCTCTGGCAGGAACGCGCCACTGGTCGTACGCAGGTGACAGCTCGCAATCAAATCTATGTGGATGCCGCCCGCGAAGACGTGCTGGTGCACCAGACGGCCTTGCTAAACCGTCGCTGGGCTGGCGACACCGAAGGCTGGCTGGGCTGGCAGGCAAACTGGTCGCAACGCTGGGTCACGGACCTTTGGGCGGGCGGCTATCAGGACGGGGCGCTCGGCGGGGCGCGGATTACCTGCCGGTTGCCCAGCAACGGCGCGGTGTGGATTGAGGGCTTCGCCAACGAGCGGGCGCGTGATGGCCTTTCAATGAATTCGCTTGATGGCCGGCAACATCGCGTCTCTCTCGCGGGGAATTATCTCATCGCCGAACGGTTTCAGGCCTATGGCACGTTCACCGGTCGCGAGGTGCTGGTGGACGGGCAGGAACTGGCCAATGGTTTTCAAGGCACCTGGGGCGCGGACTTTCTCGCGCGCCGGGATTCGCCCGAGTTCAAGTTTGGCTATCATGGCACCTACAGCGCCACCTCGCGCCAGACGGCCAACACTGCGCTGGTCGCCCCGATCATTGGTCCCGGCTTGACGGCGGTGCAGCAGGGGCAGGTGCTCGACAGCCTCGTATTGCACTGGCTGCACCGCGAAGGCGTCCATGCCGATCTGCGGGACCGGCTCTGGGGCCCGCTCTTCTATCATTTGCAGGGCACGGCGGAGTACGCGTTTGAGCGGGAGTCGATGGAATACGGCGGCCGTTTCGGGATCACCTACCAGCCGCGCAAGAGCCTCGAATTCGGCACGCAGGTGGCTTACACAACCGGAGCCGCGACGACCGACGGCAGCAGCGACGCCTGGGAAGTCGGCGTGTCGATGAAGTGGTGGTTCTGATCGGGACGCGGCGGTCACGCCGCAGAAAGCTTGGTTGGAATAATGCGGTCCGAAATTCGCGGGCCAAGTACGTTTCTGCGGCATGAATGCCGCGCTCCGGGTGGTGCCGTGGTCGTTTGGGTTCAGGATGAAGTCATCAATTGGAATTTGCGATTTCGGCCACCCGCCGCAGGTGCTGGCTTTCTGGCGACGGCTCGTACGCGAGGCGCTTGCCATGGGCAACAAAACACCGTTTTACCTCTGTTCGGCCCACCCAATCGCCGAGGCACTGACGGAATTAAGGGTGCTTGAATGCGCGGACCTTCCGCCGATCCGCCACTGGCTTTCCTGCAAGACTCAGCCCCTTGCTCCGCTGCTGCGCTGGTGGCGTCAGCAGGGCCGGCCCATCGAAGTGGTCAGCGAATTCGAGTATCGTGCTGCGCGCCAAGAGGGTTTCGACCGCGGAAACATTCTCATTAACGGTCCCGCCAAGCACCGTTGGCTTCCGGGTGTGGCCGAGCCGGGGCTGCTGGTAAACTTTGATTCGCCACTGGAATTGAAGGCGTTGCTGCCCCTGGCGAAGAAACTCCAATGGCACGTCGGGTTGCGGCTGCGCACCAGCCTGGAACACGACCCGGAGCATCCGGAGTATCCCACGCAATTTGGCTTCGAACCAGCCGATGCGACGGCGGCATTGAAGACATTGCGTCGGGCGGGCCTGACGCCGGAGACCTTGCACTTTCACCTGCGCACCAACGTGCAGAACGCGGCGGTTTACGAGCAGGCCGTTGCCGAGGCGCATGCGTTCTGTGTCGCGGCCAACTGGTGGCCGGGGTTTCTCGATTGCGGCGGCGGGTTACCGCCCCGTCACACGTTGAGTCCCGAAGGCAGGGCGTTCGCGGCGGACTTTTCACTGGCGGAACTGGCCAGAGTGTTTCGCCGTTGGCTGCCCCGGTTCAACGGGTTGCGCGAGTTGTGGCTGGAGAACGGGCGCTTCGTCAGCGCGCGCAGTGGAGTGCTGGTGGTGACGGTGCTGGACGTGAAGGAACGGGCCGGCCTGCGGCAGTTGATCTGTGATGGCGGTCGCACGCTCAACGCGTTGGTGTCCAACTGGGAGGAACACGAACTGATCTCCCTGCCATCCCGCAGCGGGCCAATGGTGCTCACGGCCGTGCATGGGCCGACCTGCATGGCCTTCGATCAACTCACGCGCCGCCCGCTGCCACGCACTTTACGGCCCGGGGACCGGCTGGTGTGGTTCGAAGCGGGCGCGTATCACCTGCCGTGGGAAACGCAGTTTTCCCACGGTCGCGCAACGGTGCTGTGGCATGAGGGGAAGACTTTGCAGGTCGCGCGGCCAGCGGGCGGTTTTGAGCAGTGGTGGAGTGGAGCGGGCAAACAGGGATAAACGCGGGGCCGGATTTGGCCCGACTTTCGTAGTTGAAGCCGCAGAAATTGCGGATGACACGGATGGGAACGACTTTCCATCGCCGCGTTCGGGAGGAAATCCAGTTGGTGCGCGCTTGCGCAACCAGTTCTTTATCCGCGTCATCCGCAGTTTTCCTTCTGAAATTCGCTTTAGGCGGCGAGGCGCGATCCGTCCGGTGCACGGGCGGCTTGGTGGATCATCATGTATCTCCGACAAACCGAGGCCGGACTCCCTCCCAAGAAATGAAAAACCCCGTCCGGTTACCCGGACGGGGTGTGTTACTGAGCGGGGCTCAGATTAGAACTTGTAGATGACGTTCAGCGCGAGCAGCTGGGCGTTGTTGTTGCCCGAAGAACCAGCGGCACCGTTGCCGGGCAGGTTGTGGCCCTGGCTCAGGTCGTGATCGAAGCGGTATTCCAAGCGGGTGATGACATTGGCCCACAGGGAGTAGTCGAGCGTGAGGGTCAAGCCGAGGACTTCAGCCTTGCCGTTGCCGTTGGAGGCACCAGCGGCGGGAGCACCACCGAGCGCGACCGCGCCGCCACCGTTGTCGAAGTATTCGACACGGGTGTTGATCTTCAGCTTGTCGATGCCGCTGAAAGAGGCATAGAGCGCGAAGGAATCCGCGTCCGACAGACCGTCACGTTGGAGATGATCCCAGGAAGCGCCGAGCTTGAGGGTTTCCAACGGCGTCGGGATCGTCGCACCGACGTAAACGAGCGTCGTGTCAGGTCCGCCGACGGTGGCGCTGGTGCGACCGTCAATGATGCCAGCGTTCAGCGCGGCACCCTTGAGGAAGCCCATGCTGTCCGGGGCCGTCAAGGTGATGGCGGCCACATAGCTCTTCACTGCCGCGCTGCCAGCGGGACGGGCGTTGATAGCGGCGTCGTAGGTGTTCGCCACGCCAGCCTGGACACGGAAGCCGTCGCAAACCTTGTAGCTCGCGAGGACGCCGGTCAGGGAGGTGGGTTCGATGGTGTAGCCGTACGAGCGGGTGTAGTTCGGGTTCTCACCAGCGTTGGCAGCTTCGTAGCCGAGCGGGCTGTCGAAGATACCCATCTTGATGTTGAGTCCGTTGCCGATCGGCGCGTTGAGCGAGACGTTGGCGTTCTTGATGGCGATGTCGTTGGCGATACCACCGGTGCCGTTGCCGAGACCGACCGCATCCTGACCAATCCAGAATTCAGCGGTGTAGCCGGCAGCCCACTGGGTCTCATCCACGGCCTTGCTGACCATGAGGTCAACGACGTTCAGGTTGAACCCGTCGTTCTTGCCGCCCGAGTAGCTGTAGCCAGGGGCTGCAGCCGCCTTGCCGGGGCTCCAGGTGGCCGACGTGTTAACGTAGCCGCTGAGCACGGTCGAAGAGACGAGCGTGAGCACGTTCTGTGTCGGTTTCTCGTCCGCCTGAGCAACAGCGCCGAAGCTGATCACGCCCGCTGCGGCCAGCCCGATGGTCCATTGATTGACTTTCATTTGTGTTAGTTCCTCTGCGAGTTGTTTACTTTTTTGTTACTTTTGCGTTTTTGCTTGCGGGCAAAATACCGTTTGCCCCAACACCAAAAGCGGTGCACTGGCTGCGGACCTTAGCAAATGAGCCAAAGGTGACAATAGTTTTTTTCGGGTTTTCCAAACAATTTTTTCACACTGCCAGCAAGATGTGGCCACCCCGCTTCCCCGCTGCCCTCACTTCTTCGGGGTTCCGGGGGGCTTGTCCTTGAAGGCGGAGCGCAGCAGCCAGTGTTGCTTCAGCCCCTGCATGAGCACGTCCGTATGCTTGATCGCCGAGGAAACTTCCGTGAGCAGGTTGGTGTTGGCCTCGACCTGGGCATTGAGGTTGCTGGTGAGGTTGGCGAGGTTGGAGAGTGAACGGTCCAGGTTGAGCGCCAGCGTGGTCAGGTTCGTGTCGGTGTGGGCGATGGTGTGATCGGTGGTCTGCATGACCCGGCGGGCATCGGCCAGCATGGCGTTGGCATTGGTGAAGGTGGTGCGGGCCTCCGCCAGCGTGGCGCGGACGGAGAGCAAAGTTTGCTCGGCGGACTGGTTCAGGTTCGTGGGCAGCAGCCATGTGCCCAGCGAACCGGCCGGGTTCGTGAGGTTGGCGGTGATGCGGTGGACGTTCGAGCTGACCGGGTGGAAGCTGGCCACGAGGAAGTTTGCGTTGCTCACGACGGGTTTAAGCTCGGCCACGCGGGCGTCGAGGTTGGATAGCGTGTGGGTGCTGGTGGTGAGCAGGGTGACGACCTGGTTGGTGAGGCTGAGGATGTTCGGCAGGGCGGCCTCGATCTGGGAGACGATCTGCTCGGCGCGCTTGGTGAGCGCCATGGATTCATCCGCTGCGAGGTAGTACGGTTTGCCGTGCTGATTGTAGTTCGTGTAAGCGCCCTCCTGATCCAGCCACACTTCAGAAATGTGCGGCCCATCGAACTTGTAGGCGGCCTGGAGGAGCTTCTTCGAACCATCGCGGTTCGTGTACCCGCCCCACCCACCGTGGAGGATTTCGAGGTACCGTCCACCCAGCAGGTCGCCGGCGTTCACGCGGACCTTCGAATCGTTCCAGACGTAACCGATGGAATCACTGCGGACGATGAATTCCACGTAGATCAGATGGCCATCGAAATATTCCGGTGAGCTGGGAGGCATGGGCCGGATGTGGGTGATTTCCCCGGCGTCCCGGCCCATCAACTTGATCTTGTCGCCTTCCTTGAGCCCCCCGGCACTGTCCACGTACGTGTAGAATGGCGCCTTTACCTCAAACCAGCCCTTCGCCCGGGCGGCATGGTACAGGTAGTAGCCAAAGCCCGAGGCCAGCAGCAGCGTCGCGATGATCACGAAGATGCCGACGGCGTGCTCGACGCGGTTGAGGCGGGTGCGGAGTTGCGGGGTAAGGTCTTGCAAGGCCATGTCAGGAAGGGAGGGTCCAAAGTCCAAGGTCCAAAGTCCAAAGTCGGCGGAGCTGGAGTGGTGTTTTCATGCGGCGAGGATGTCCTGGAGGGAGGGTTCGCCGCTGGCGGCCAGTTCCGCCCGTCCGCCCAGATCAAGCCAGCGACGGTCCTGCAACCAGCCGAAGCGGCGCGCATGGGTGCCCCAGAGGCGTAACTCGTCAGCCGTCGCGACCAAGGTCAACGGGCGGCCATTCATCCAAGCGTGCCCGGCGTTCAGCGCATCCAAGGTTTCCAGCCACCAGCGGGTCTGGCGCGGGTCCAAGCCCGCCAGCGGGTTGTCCAGCAGCAGCACCTCGGGCTGCAGTACCAAAGCCCGGGCCAGCGCGACCCGCTGCCGCCAACTGCGGTTGAGCTGGCCGGCCAGTTGTCCCGCCAGCTCGCCCACGCCGGTCAGTTGGAGCACGGCCGCGACGGTTTCCCGGGCCTCGTCCTTCGGGCAGTTGTGGTGGTAGCAGAAGGGGAGGGCGACGTTTTCCTCGACCGTCAGATGCGAAAAGAGCCGGCCGCCATTCTCAAACACCAGGCCGATGCGGCGCCGGGCGGCCAGCAGTTCCACCTGGGTCATGGCCGGGGTTGGCTCGCCAAAGAGCAGGTGCTGCCCTGTGGCGGGCCGTTGCAGCCCGGCCACCGTGGTGAGCCAGTCGCTCTTGCCGGCCCATTGCAGCCCGCCGACCGCCCAAAAATCGCCCGGATGCAACCGCCAGTTCACGTTTTCCACCAGCGCGGTGTCCGGGCTCTGGGCGGAGGCAATGTCCGCGTCCCGCAATTCGATGAGCGGCGGGGTGGAAACAGGTTCGGCAGGCGCAGCCATGTTCACATCAGGATGTACACCAGGATGAAGAGCGCGTCCGCGAGCACGCAGCCCACGACGCTCTGGGCCACCGCGTGGGTGGTCGCCTCCGACACTTCCTCCAGTCGGAGCCGTTGCGCCAGACCATGATAACAGGTTACAATGGCGATGATTGTCCCAAAGGTGAGGGTCTTGAGGCCGATCAACACAAAATCCTCCCACAACAGCGCCCGCGCGATCAGGTCGAAGTATTCCCCCGGCAACAGCGGCACGCCTTGCAGAAAGATGAACAGATACCCGCTCAACAGTGCGACGATGATCAGGTAAACCGTCAGCGAAAAGATCGCTCCGGCCAGCCCGATCACCCGGGGCATCACGAGATAATGCACCGGGTCGATGCCCAGGGCTTCGAGCGCTTCCACTTCCCCTTGGGCACGGCTCAGGCCCAGCTCGATCACGATGGCCGTGCCCACCCGGGCCATCACCAGCAACGCCGCCGCGAGCGGGCCCAGCTCACGGATCAGTACCGTGACCATCACCGTACCGGTGTACTGGCCGGCCCCAAACTTGTTAAGGATGGACACGGTTTGCCCCACGATCACGAGGCCGAGGGCCAGACCGAGGAAGGCGATCCCCGGCAGGAGCCGCACGCCGGCCCGGTCAATCTGCGCCCGAATCAGCGGATGGATGACCCGCCAGGACGTGTTCCATTTGGTGAACGTCACCCCCAGCGTGATGAGGGCGAACGCCCCGACGCCCTGGGCCGTCTGGAGGAAGCGGAGGATCAGGCGGCCCACGAAGTTCAGGTAGCCCTGGGGCAGCGGCAGGGTGGCAACCGCCTGCAGCAACGCGGCAGCCCCGGGCTTGGCGGACGCTTTTTCCATGCGCGCAGCGTAGTCTCCGAGGTCGAGGTGGACAACCGTTTTTCTCCCGGTTGGCCTGCGGCACTGACGGGTGCCTTACACGTTTGGCTTGAAAAAGCCCCCCCAGCGGTTATCTACACGCCTACGCTATGCCGTCATTCAGTTATGTGGCCCGTGAAGCTGCCTCCGGCCGCGAGGTGCGCAATGTCCTCGAGGCCAACACCGAGCAGGACGCCATCGCCCAGCTCCTTGGCCGCAACATGCTCGTGGTTTCCATCCAGGAAGCCACCGGCAAGAAGGGCAAAGCTGCCGCCGGCGCGGTTCCGTTGCAGGACCTGGTCATGTTCACCCGCCAGCTCGCCACCATGATTGACGCGGGCATCGCCATCGTGGGCTCGTTGCAGGGGCTGGCCGAGCAGACCGACAACAAGATCATGCGCGATGTCATCCGCGACATCTGTGCCCGGGTGGAGAGCGGCGACAACTTCTCGACGGCCCTCACGAAGCATCCCAAGACCTTCGAGCGCCTCTATTGCTGCATGGTGGACGCCGGTGAAAAGGGCGGGTTGCTCGCGGAGATTCTCGCCCGTCTGGCCACGTATCTGGAAAACACCGTCCGGCTGCAAAAGAAGGTCAAGTCGGCGATGATGTACCCCACGATCGTCACGTGTGTCGCCATCACCATCACCTGTTTTCTGCTCGTCAAGGTGGTGCCGACCTTCGGTGAAATCTTTTCCGGCTTCGGCGCGAAATTGCCCGCGCCCACGCAGTACCTGATCGACTTCTCGGAGTGGATGAAGAAGTGGTGGTGGTTGATGGGCCTGGGCGCCGGGGCGGTGATTTACGCCTGGCTGTCCTTCATCAAGACCAAGGTCGGCCTGGAGTTCTGGGACCGGAACCGCATCCGCCTGCCCGTATTCGGTCACATCGCGCATAAGATCTGCCTCGCGCGTTTTGCCCGCACGCTGGCCTCGCTCATCCGGTCCGGCGTGCCGATTCTCGAGGTGCTCAACATCACGGCCAATTGCGTCGGTAATGTGGTCATGGAAAAAGCCATCCGCGTCGCCATGGCCGACATCGAAAAGGGCGACGGCATCTCGGCCGCGCTGGGGCGGCACCCGATCTTCCCGACGATGATCATCCGCATGCTCTCGGCCGGTGAGCAGACGGGCAAGATTGACGCCATGCTTGAGCGCGTCGCGGACTTCCTCGACGACGAGATCGAGACCATTCTGGACGGTCTGACCTCCCTGATCGAGCCGCTGCTGATCGTGTTTCTGGGCGTAACCGTCGGCAGCATCGTGATCGCCATGTTCCTGCCCATCTTCAAGATGAGCGAGATCATCAACCCGCCGGGCCGCTGACGCGGCGCGAAGGCAAAAGGAAAAAGTTAAAAGGCAAAAGGAAGGCGCTGCGTAAGCCCGCTCCTTTTGCCTTCTTCATCTGCACACGGTTTCCTCGGCATCTTTGGTGTTCAACTTGAGCGAGATCATCAACCCGCCCGGGCGCTAGGCGCGCAAAGGCAAAAGTAAAAAGATAAAAGGCAAAAGGAAGGCATTGCGCCCGTTCGGCCCTTTTGCCTTTTACCTTTTACCTTTTGCCTTCTTCATAGCTCCGTGGTTGCCCGCGTCACCTTGGAAATCGCGCTCCGGCGCGAATTCGACTACGCCATCCCGCCGGAATTGGCGGGACAGGTGGAGGTTGGCACACGCGTCAAGGTGCCGTTTGGGCATCGGCAGGTCATGGGCTGTGTCACCGCCCTTGTCGAGCAATCCACGCACACGAACCTCCGTCATCTCACCGGCATCGTCGGCAAACAGTCCCTCGTCACGCCGAAGGTGCTTCAGCTTGCGCGGTGGATCGCGGACTACTACTGCTGTGCCCCGGAAACGGCCTTGAAAAGTGTTTTGCCGGAGATCGTCCGCCGCGAGCAGGACGGCTGGCGCGAGCGGCTTTTCGTCCGCCTTCTGCCTGCGACCACTGACACGCCCAAGCTCACCAAGCGGCAGTTGGAAATCCTCAACCTTCTCGAAGAGCGTCGCGAAATGCCGCTCCAGGAACTCCTCGAACTCGCCGAGACCACCGCTGAGACCGTCCGCCGCCTCGAAGACAAACACCTCCTGATCATCACCAACCAGGTTTCCGAGCGTGACCCCTACGCCAAAGACGTCATCAGCCGCACCGAGTCTTTGACCATGAACGCCGAGCAGGCAAATGCGTTGGAAAAAATCAAAGCAGCAATGGACGGCTCGGGGGGCACCCGCGTCTCGCGGGTCGCGGGCGGCATCCCGCCGCCTGCGCCGGCGTGCGAAGTAGCAAATGCCACAGCTCCCGCAGTCCGTTCCCCGCTGGTGCAATCGAGCGGCACTAACAACCCAACCCCGGGTTTTCGGCGGGACGCCGAAAACGACCCGCAGGACGCGGGTGCCACCCGAGGCAGTTCGTCCGCTTCAACCAAATCTCAGGTCTTCCTCCTTCACGGCGTCACGGGCTCGGGCAAGACGGAGGTTTACCTTCAGGCCATCGCGCATGCGCTGGCGCAGGGCAAGGGCGCGGTCGTGCTCGTGCCGGAGATTGCGCTCACGCCGCAGACGGTCGAGCGGTTCAAGGCGCGCTTCAGCCATGGGCCATTGCAAACACAAGTCGCCGTGCTTCACTCGCACCTGAGTGCGGGCGAGCGGCATGACGAATGGCACAAGATCCGGCAGGGCCGCGCCCGCATCGTCATCGGGGCGCGCTCGGCCATTTTTGCGCCGGTCGAGCCGCTCGGGCTGGTCATCGTGGATGAGGAGCACGAGCATTCTTACAAGCAGGAGGAAGCCCCGCGTTATCACGCCCGCGATGTCGCCGTCGTGCGCGGTCAGATGGAAAACGCCGTCGTGGTGCTCGGTTCGGCGACGCCTTCGATGGAAAGCTTCTACAACGTCCAGCGTGGCAAATACACCCTGCTCGAACTGCCCACGCGCGCCGACGACAAGAAAATGCCCATCGTCCGCGTGGTGGACATGCGGCAGGCCGCGCGGAAGGACAAGGGCACGCCCATTTTCTCCGAGGAACTCAAGGAGGCCATCACCAAGCGCCTTGAACGCAAGGAGCAGACCATGCTCTTCCTCAACCGCCGCGGCTACTCCAGTTCGCTCCAGTGTCCGCAATGCGGCTTCGTGGCCGAGTGTCCGAATTGCAGCGTGGCGCTCACCTACCATCGCAAGGCGCAGAAGATTTGCTGCCACATCTGCGGGCACGAAGCGCCCGCGCCGACCATCTGCCCCGAGCCGAAGTGCCGCAGCGCCGCGATCCGCTACGCCGGCCTCGGCACCGAGCGCGTGGAGGAGACGCTGACAAAGCTTTTCCCGCACGCACGCATCACGCGCATGGATTCCGACCTGATGAAACGCAAGGAGGACTACCGCCGCGTGCTCGGTGATTTCAAGGCCGGCAAGACCGACATCCTCGTGGGCACGCAGATGATCGCGAAAGGCCTGCACTTCGAAAATGTCACGCTCGTCGGCGTCATCCACGCGGACCTGAGCCTGCACATTCCGGACTTCCGCGCGGGCGAACGGACGTTTCAACTGCTCACGCAGGTGGCCGGCCGCGCCGGCCGTGGCGACGTCGAGGGTGAAGTCTTCGTGCAGAGCTTCACGCCCTTTCATCCCGCGATCCAATACGCGCGCCGTCACGACTACACGGGCTTTTACGAGCAGGAGATCGAGTTCCGCGAACAGCTCAACTACCCGCCCGCCTCGCGGCTGGCGATGCTCACCTTCAAGGGCCGCAACGAGGAGAAGGTCAAGCTCATGGCCGAGCACGTGACCAAAGCGCTCGAAGTGCTGGCCAGCGGAACGGCTGTGCCAGCGTCTGAGAGTGCGAGTGCGCGGGAGATGGAATTGTTGCCGGACGATGCCCCCGCTCACACCCTCACAACCTCAACCTCTCGCACGACTCCGCTCCGCGACCTCGTCCTCGCCGGTCCCGCTCCCGCGCCATTGCTCCGCGCGGAAACCTTTTATCGTTACCAGCTCATGCTCCGCACGCGCCAGATGCCGCGCGTGAGCAAGGTGTTGGCCAAGCTGCTGGAAACGATCGAACTGCCGGAGGATGTCACGCTGACGGTGGACATCGATCCAGTAAGCCTGATGTGAACGCGGCTTTCGCTTTTTGTTCCCCGTGGTAAGCTTCAGGCGATGAGTGACCGTCGCGCCCCGTCCGCGCCCGCTGCCACGGAGTTTTCCGTGCAGGGCATGAACTGCCAGAGCTGCGTGCGCAAGGCCACCGCCGCGCTTGAAGCCGTGCCCGGCCTCGCCAGCGTCGTGGTCAGCCTCGAAGAGTCCCGCGCCACCGTACGCTGGCAACCCGACGCCACCCCGTCCGACGCCCCCATCATCCGCGCCCTCCAAACCGCCGGCTACGCCGCCGAACCTCTTCAACCTTCAACCTTCAACCTTCAACCTTCCCCCTGGTCTCCCCTCACCGGCTGGCAGTTCAATGTTGTCTTCGGCGGCGTGGTCACGCTTCTGCTCATGCTCGGCGAATGGGCCTTTGGCCTGGGGATGGTGGAGTGGTTCCAGTGGACGGCCCTGTTGCTCGCGCTGCCGGTGCAGGTGGTGTGTGGGGCACGGTTTTACGTCGGCGCGTGGCGGCAATTGCGCGTGGGCAGTTCGAACATGGACACGCTGGTCTCGCTGGGTTCCACGACGGCCTTTGGCTTCAGCGCCTGGGCGCTTCTCACGGGCTGGCACGGGCATCTGTGGTTCATGGAAGCGGCGGCGATCATCACGCTGATCAGTGTCGGCCACTGGCTCGAAGCCCGCATGAGCGCGCACGCCGCGAGTTCCCTGAAAGCCCTGCTGAACCTGGCTCCGCCAACCGCCCGCCGGCTCCGCGATGCCCCACGAACAAAGAATTCCCCATTCGACATTCGCAATTCGAAATTCAATCCGAGCCTCCCTACACCGGCTGCCACCGAGGAAGAGGAAGTTCCCGTTGCTCAACTGCGTGTCGGTGACCGCATTGCCCTCCGTCCCGGCGACCGCGTGCCGGTGGACGCCGAAGTCCTGGAAGGCCAGTCCGCCGTGGATGAAGCGATGCTCACCGGTGAATCGCTGCCGGTCGAAAAATCAGCCGGGGCCAAGCTCTACGGTGGCACGGTGAATCAAAACGGCCGCCTGATCTGTCGCGTCACCGCCACGGGCGATGCCACGGCGCTGGCGCAAATCATCGCCGTCGTGCAACGCGCGCAGTCGAGCCGCGCGAACATCCAGAAACTCGGGGACCGGGTCAGCGCGGTGTTTGTGCCCATCGTGGTGCTCGTTGCGCTCGGCACGGGGTTGTGGTGGGGGCTGGCTTATGAAAACGCCCGGCATGTCGCCACCACCTTGCTTCCGTTTCTCAAGCCCGAGCACTTCCCTGCTTCCCCGCTGGCGGCGGCGTTCATCCATGCGGCGGGCGTGCTTATCGTCGCGTGTCCGTGTGCCATGGGCCTCGCCACGCCCGCTGCCATCATGGCAGGCGTGAACGCGGCGGCGCGACGCGGCATCCTCATCCGCGACGGGGCGGCCTTGGAGAAAAGCGGGCGTATCACCGCCGTGCTCTTCGACAAGACTGGCACGTTAACGGAGGGGAAACTTGCCGTGGCGGCAGTGGAAGTCACCGTCGCTGGTCGGCAGCTTTTCCATTCCCTCTCCCCCACCGGGGAAGAGGGAGAAGATGGCGCTGGCCGCGCGGCGCTCGCCCTCGCTGCCGCGCTGGCTGCGCCGTCGAATCACCCGTTGTGCCGGTCAATTGCCAGTCAACGAACTGCTTCCGCGCAATCTCAGTTCAAGAATTGGCGTGAAGTTCGCGGCGCGGGCGTCGAGGCAACGAGCGAAGGGGTCCTCCACCGCCTGGGCTCGTTGCGGTGGTTGACAGAATCGGAGGCGACCGTCGGAGCAAATGGCTTTCTTACCGATTGGACGGCGCAAGGCGCAACCGTGCTCGGCCTCACTCGGGGCTCGGACTTGCTCGCCCTGTTCGCTTTGCGCGACCAACTAAAACCCAACGCCGCCGCTGTGCTCGCGGAGTTGCAGCGGGACGGCCAGGCCGTCTTCCTCGTCACCGGCGACAACCCGCAGACGGCCGCCGCCATCGCCGCCCAGGCGGGGGTGCCGAAGGAAAATGTCTTCGCTGAAATCCGCCCGGAACAGAAGGCCGGCATCGTCCAGCAGTTGCAGGCACGGGGCCAGCGGGTGGCCTTCGTCGGGGATGGCATCAACGACGCCCCCGCGCTTACCCAGGCGGATCTCGGCATCGCCGTCATCCGGGCGAGCGACGTCGCCCGCGAGGCGGCGGACATCATTCTGCTGAAGGCCGATCTGGAAGCCATCCCCGAGGCGCTGGGCTTGGCGCAGGCGACGCTGCGGACCATCAAACAGAACCTGTTCTGGGCCTTCTTCTACAATGCCGCTGCCGTACCGCTGGCGGCCCTGGGTTTGCTCAGTCCGGTGCTCTGCGCGGCGGCAATGGGGCTGTCGGACGTATTGGTTATCGGTAACGCCCTTCGTCTGCGAGGCTGGAGGCGGAAATGACCGGCACGTTATCCTTCGTCACTTGGAATTTTCCTTCGAGTTTGGGGAAAACCCTTGTCCCCACCATTAGCAGTGTGCTACGTATCACCCAGCCTCTATTGGCAGTGGTGAGGCGTTTATGCGTTGCCCGAAATGCGGTTGCCTGGATGATAAAGTGATTGATTCCCGTGGTTCACGGGAAGGCTCCACCATACGCAGGCGTCGCGAGTGCCTCAAGTGCGAGCATCGCTTCACGACTTACGAGGAAATCGAGCACGCCGGCCTCATGGTGGTGAAGCGCGATGGCCGCCGTGAGGAGTTCAGCAAGGAAAAGCTGCTCGGCAGTCTCAAGGCTGCCTGTGCCAAGCGCGCCGTGCCCGCCTCGGAGATCGAGGCGCTGGCCGAAAACATCACCGACCGCGTCACCGACGAGTTCGACTCCGAGGTGCCGAGCAAAGCCTTGGGCGAGATGGTCATGGCCCGGCTCCGGGAGCTGGACAAGGTCGCCTACGTCCGTTACGCGAGCATCTACCGGCGGTTCGAGGAGGCAGAGGACTTCCTCGACGCGCTCAAACAAGTGGAGGCCAAAAGTGATACAGCTACATTCCCATTGCCTGGTATTTGAGACCGCCAACGGCGAACACATCCCCTGTGCGGTCGAGGATGTGAGCGTCGAGGTCATCGGCGAGGCGCTCGAGCAGCTTGATCACGAGGTCGTGAAAGAAGCCGCCGCCGCCGTGCTGCACTACTTCAAGGTGGAGCGGCAGCAAACCGTCGTGACCATCGCCGAATTCACCGCCGCCCTCGAAGAAGTCCTGCGCGGTCTGGGCCTTTCCGTCTCCAGCGCCCAGGCGAAGACGGCCCCCGAACTCAGCGGCCCGGTTGCCGAGACCAGCCTCGCCGACCTCGCCGCCGAAACCGGTGACGGCGGTGAACTGCTCTTCTTCCCGCGCCTGCGCGAGGAGATGCGGACCCAACTCAGCCAGTCCCCGCGCCTCATGCGCTTCAACGGCCTGCACGACTGCGTGAAACGCCTCGTCGGCGCACGCCGCTGGTGCGACCGCTGCCGCGCGATGAGCGACCAGATCGTGGGCTTCCTCCGCCAGTGCCTGGATGAGAACCACCGGAGTGATTGCGCGCTGGTGGTGAGTTGAGGGCGATGCTGGTGGGCGGATGCTGGATGAAGGTCCAACTTCGCGAGTAGTAAAACTATGATCGGAAAATTGCTTGAGACAATTACCGGGAAAGACGATTTGGAGCGCGTCGCTTACAAGGAGGACCTTGGCAGGCTCAATGAGTATCTTAAGACGCGCAAGGTCTTGATCCCGAAAAGACCACTGCGTTTCCTCGACGCGGGCAGTCTCACACAAGAGCAGTTGCTTGAAAAGATTCGGAAGGACGCAGAAGATTTTAACAATACTCCGTTCGAACCGTGGATCATGGAAGTGGAAGGTAAGAAACGGTTGCCAGCTTTTTCCAGCGTGAAAAAAGCGGAAGTGTTCTCAAGCGTGATGGCAAAGAAATTAAATAAGGTTTTCTCAGTTGGGTGCGGCGAAGTTTTACTGTCCGTCATCGCAAGGGATATGGACGTTGATTTCGTCGATTTGAACTTGTTCAGCGAAAAAAGTTGGGAGATCGGTGTGAAGCAAACAACGGCTCCTTGAACCTGCCGCACCCATCCAGCATCAAGAATCCAGCATCCAGCGCCGCCCATGAACAAAACCATCTTTGAACGCATCGCCGCGAAGGAGATTCCGGCCAACCTAGTTTACGAGGACGAGCACGTCGTCGCCTTCCGCGACCTCCATCCGCAGGCGCCCACGCACATCCTGATCGTGCCGCGCAAGCCCATCCCGCGCATCGCGGAGGCCACGCCCGCCGACCACGCGCTGATCGGCCACCTGTTGCTCAAGGCCGCCGAAGTCGCGAAGCAGGTCGGCCTCACCAACGGCTACCGGCTCGTCATCAACAACGGCCGCGACGGCGGCGAATCCGTCCCGCACTTTCACTGCCACATTCTCGGCGGGCGCCCCATGACCTGGCCGCCGGGGTGAAGGGAATCTGAAATTGCGAATGTCGAATTTTGAATTCTACGAAGGGCCGCCTTCGTACAAATTCACCATTCGCCATGCGAGATTCCCTTTCAGCGGACCACGCTCCAGGCCAAGCGCTACGCGTAGCCCTACTGCCCCAGCGCAAACTCGCGCCCCTCCCACACGTAGTGATGCTCGCGTCCCGGCCGCTGGTTGAAGCTGACCATCGGAAACAGCAGCGGATTCCCCGCCCACATCTCCTTGGGGTAACGGTCCACGACCGTCTGGCTGAAATGCAGCGTGTCCACGAGCCCGTACTTCGCCGTAGGCCGCGCGTAACGCAGCAGCCACCCGCCGAGTTCAGGCGCGATGACGGCGAGAGCGCCGGTGGGGTCGGTCAAACGAGCGTGTTGAGACATGTTCATGCAAGTTGGTTGCTCCGCTCAGTCCCCGCGAAGGAAACGGCGGCGGTCTTCGGTCTGATTGAGGTTCTTCTCTATCGCGCGGCCCACTTCAATTCGGTTGGTGCTGGCGATGGCTTGCAGCAGGGCGGTGGGCATGGCGGGGTTGCCACAAAGGTGCCGCTCGACCAACCCCCAGTGCTTCTCCTGCAAGGCCTGCAACACCGGCACTGGCACGGTTGGGTTGCGAGCCAAATGCTCTAACGCGCTACGGGGCGTGTTCGGAACGGGTTGACTCGACTTAAAGCTCGCTGAGTGTTCGCGGAATGCGGCCACGGCGCGGTCGGCATCGAAGAGAGGAACCGGGTTCACGTAGCGGCCTTGTCCCGTCATAGAAAGGTCCAGTTCAACCCACCATTCCACTCGGATGTTGCGCACGATTCCCAACGCGGCATACGGCGAAGCTGGCACAAACCGGGGCGACGAAATGAGCCGCGCGCCGGTGGTGTTGTGACGCGCCGCGCAGGTGAGTTGGTGTTTGCGCCAGTCGTAGGTGACGGCGATGCGCGCGTAACGCGTGGGGGCACTCGCTCGAAGGTACAGGAAGAAGTTCACTGGCTTGGGCGCGGTTGCCGTAGCAAAGCACATCAGACCGCGCTCGTAGTGGTCCGCTGGCGCGTAGGGCAACTCATTGTCGCCGGCCCACAACTCGGCCTGAACACCTCGAAAAGTCACACGCACCTGCGGGGGGAAACCCCGTTCCTGAAACAGCCGCAACGCTATGGACAGTCGCGGCCCCTTCGCGCCGGGCGGAGCAAACGCACCCGTGGTCCAGTCGTAGTCTACCGTCTCCTCGTCATGCAGGGTGGTCGTGTTGGCCGGCGATTCCTTCACGCTGGCCAGTTCGGCTTCGCCAAGAAAGGGATACGCCAGCACATCGCCGATGTCTGTATCTTGCCAAGAGAACACCGGCTTGGCATCTGGAACCGAGCCAGGGGACGGCCCCCACGTGGCGCGCCAGCCCCAACTATGCCATTGATTGGGCTCCAGCCAATGGCCCGTGTCTTCCAGGCCTTTGAGCTCGAGCGATGTCTTCGAGAACGGGAGCCGGAAGATTCCTCGCGCGTCTGTCTTTGCACTCTCCCTGCTCGTGGAAAGGTCCGATCGGCCAGACAAAAAGTAATTGATCCCCACACGCCGTTCCGACGCCTCAAAGATCAGCTTCGCTCCGACGATTGCCTTCCCTTCCGGATCTACCAAGCGACCGGTGAGCACTGGCGTGGGGGGCGCTGCTGTTGTTGGAATTGCGAAAAGCAACCAAGTACAAAGCCACGCCCATATTTGAGCGCGAAGTTGTTCGACGCTGTTAGTGTTCATCCAAACAAATCCATCTGCGGGTTCGCCTCGACCTGCTTGAGCTTCTCGCGGTCCTGCTGGCGGCGGTTGGTCTGGCGGACGGTGCCTTCGGGCGTGAGCTCGCTTTCCTCGAGGTTGCGCAGGATGACCTTGGCGCGTTCGAGGACTTCCTTGGGCACGCCGGCCAGCCGCGCGACCTGGATGCCGTAGCTCTTGTCCGTGCCGCCCTCGACGATCTTGCGCAGGAAGATGATCTGGTCGTGCCATTCGCGGACGGCGACGTTGTAGTTTTTCAGGCGCGGCATCCGCGCGGCCAGCTCGGTCAGCTCGTGGTAGTGCGTGGCGAAGAGCGTCTTCGCGCCCACCTGGTTGTGCAGGTGTTCGACGATGCTCCACGCGAGCGAGAGGCCGTCAAAGGTGCTCGTGCCGCGCCCGATCTCGTCTAGGATGATGAGGCTGCGCGCGGTGGCGTTGTTGAGGATGTTCGCCGTCTCGCTCATCTCCACCATGAAGGTGCTCTGTCCGCGCGCCAAATCGTCGCTCGCGCCGATGCGGGTGAAGATGCGGTCCACCAAGTCCACGCGCGCGGACGCGGCGGGCAGGAAGCTGCCGGTGTGCGCAAGCAACGTGAGCAGGGCGACCTGCCGGATGTAGGTGGATTTGCCCGCCATGTTCGGACCCGTGATCAGCGCGATCTGGGGAAGGACTGCAATGTCTTGAGTCTTGTGTCTTGAGTCTTGTGTCTCTGACTCAAGACTCAAGACTTTGGACTGAAGACTGGTATCGTTCGGGACAAAGCGCTCCTCGGTCAGCGCTTGATCGAGGACAGGGTGGCGGCCGTCTTTCAGATTGAGTTGGCCGGCGTCGGTGACTTCGGGACGCACGTAGTTGAAGTGCCGCGCGGTCTCGGCGAAGCCCGCGAGCACGTCGAGGTTCGCGAGCGCGGCGGCGGTCTGCTGGATCGCGGCGAGGTTGCCGATGACTTCCTCGCGCACACGGAGGAAGAGCTCGTATTCCAGCTTCATGGAACGCTCTTCCGCGCCCAGAATCTTGCCCTCCATCGCCTTCAACTCCGGCGTGATGAAACGCTCGCCATTCGCGATGGTCTGCTTGCGGATGTAATCGGCGGGCACCTTGTCGAGGTTCGCCTTCGTGATCTCGATGTAATAGCCGAAGACGGAGTTGAACCCGACCTTCAGCGAGGCGATGCCCGTGCGCTCGACCTCCTTCTGCTTGAGCTGGGCGATCCAGTCCTTGCCACCGCGCGCGGCGGCGTGCAACTCGTCGAGATTCGCGTCAAAGCCGTCGCGGATCAGCCCGCCCTCCTTCAAGGCCAGCGGCGGCTCATCCACGATGGCGCGGGAGATCAGCTCGACCAATGCAGGCAGCTCGGTGACCTGTGCGAACAGTTCGTCGAGCAGCGAAGGCGGCGCATGCTCCTCCAACGGCGTAGCAGCCGACGTAAGTAGGCTCTGATCAAATTCCGCATTCCGCATTCCGCATTCCGCATTTGAAGGGAGCCTCCTCACGTCGGCTCCTACCAGTTTCAAGGCGGGCACTTGTTCGATGGCCAACCGCAACGCGTGCAGGTCGCGCGCGTTGCCCGTTCCGACGGAAAGACGGCTGACGGTGCGTTCGAGGTCGCGCACCTCGGCAAGCTTCACGCGGAAGGCTTCGAGCGCCGCACTGTTCGCCAGCCAGGACTGTACCGCGTCCTGTCTACGGCGGATGGGCTCCACGGCGGAGAGCGGTTGCGTGAGCCAGTTGCGCAGCAGACGCGCGCCCATCGGCGTGACGGTGCGGTTCAGGGCGCCGTAGAGGGACGTGTTCTTCGGGGCGTCGCGGTGGAGCGGTTCGAGGATTTCCAAATTCCGCAACGTCGTGCCGTCGAGCACGAGGTAATCGCGGCACTGGTAGAAGGTGATGCGCGTGAGGTGCTTCACGTCGCGCCGCAGGTGTTGCGTGAGGTAATGGAGCGCCGCACCGGCCGCGCCCGTGGCGGCGATGCGGCCCTTCAAGCCGAAGCCGTCCAGCGCCGCGACCTTGAAATGTTCGCGTACGGTGAAGATGGCCGTCTCGGGCGCGAAGACCCAGTCGTCATGCCCGATGACGATGCCTGGTGCGCCTTGCAGCAGCGTGCGCAACGCCGCGAGTTCGCCGGGATAGATGATTTCGGCCGGACGCAGCCGGTCCAGTTCCGTGAGCAGCTCGGCATCGGACTCCGTCTCCGTGGTGCGGAAGTCGCCGGTGGTCAGATCGACGACGGCGATGCCCGTGACCTTGCCCGCCGGATAAACGGCGGCGAGGAAGTTGTTCCGCTCCGCCGTGAGCAGTCGTTCATCGAAGTGCGTGCCGGGCGAAAGAATCTGCGTGACCTCGCGTTTGACGAGCTGGCCGGGGCGGGCTTCCTCCATCTGATCGCACACGGCCACCTTGCGGCCCGCGCGCAGAATTCGCGCGACGTAGCCGTTGAACGCGTGAAACGGAATGCCGCACATCGGAATGGTCCCGCGCTTGGTGAGCGACACGTTGAGCAGTTGCGCCCCCGCGACTGCGTCCTCGAAAAACATTTCGTAGAAGTCGCCGAGGCGGAAGAGCAGCAGCGCGTCCTTGGGCAGCTCGCTTTTAATGCGGCGATACTGCGCCATCATGGGCGTGAGTTGTGGTTCTGGAGCGGCAGTGGACATCGCGGGCGAGACGATAGCGGCAAAGAAAAGTGACGCGAAGTGAAACTTTGTCGTGACGAAACGGGGGCGAATCCGCTAATTTAATCGCCATCAGCCACCCACTGAATTACGTGACAGAGACTTTCTGCAAGTTTTTACCTGCGCTCACGCGCAATCGAGAGGAGGTGAATTACAACCATGGCAACTAAAAAAGCTCCCGCTAAGAAGGCCGCTGCGAAACCCGCCGCCAAGCCCGCCGCGAAGAAAGCCGCTGCGAAGAAGGGCAAGTAGTCCTTCGACGATTGGCGAAATGAACGGCCCTCCTGCGTGCTCCGGCACGCGGAGGGCCGTTCTGTTTTTGATCCGCCAGACGGGGCTCGCATCAACCACGGATAAACACGGATGAAAACATCTCTCCACGCGTTCGCGTCCTGAACGAACGAGTCCACGGTCCATTCGCTTGCCTACCCATATACATCCGTAGTCGAAGCGCGGTTTGTAAATTCACCCCAGCGGCAGCCTGGCCAGCAACGTGTAGTTTGCGCCTTGGGGAGCCAGCACGGTGCGAATAAGTTCAAGATGTTCAACCGACCACTCACCAAACGCCGCCGAACGATGGTGGGCCAACCAATCCTCAAATTTGCCTCGCACCAGATAATGTCGGGCCGCCTTTCCAATCGTGATGTGCGGCGCAAACAACCGCTTCTCAACATGAGTGCCGAGCGAGCTGCTCGCGGCGGTCACATTGGTCACCAGCCGGTGCAAGGCCGGCAAGTTCCCGTGCAACCCCACCCACAGCACCCGGTGATCGAAATGCCCCAGGCCTTCCGCCCGCAACTTGAACGGTTCGCTGCGCCGACAAGCTTCAGCCAGCCGGGCTGCGAGTACCGGCCCTTCATCAGCCGGGACCTCCCCAAAGAAGCGCACGGTCAGGTGCAGAAACCGGGGTTGGGCAACCTTGAACCGGTACGGCTCGTCCTGCCGGGCGAAGTAGTCCGAAATCACGGCCTTCACCTCGTCCGCCACCGGAACCGCGACGAAGGGCCGCCACGGCTCCGCTGTCACGCAGGCTCCTGCTGGCTGATGCAGTGGAAGCTGCCGAGGCCCCAGATGAGTTCAGTAGAGTCGACGCCCACCACCCGGTGGTGCGGGAATTCGCGTTGCAAAATCTCCAGCGCACGCTGGTCGTTGGCGTGGCGGTAGGTGGGCAGGAGCACGAGGCCGTTGGCGATGTAGAAGTTCGCGTAGCTCGCAGGCAGGCGCTGGCCGTCGTATTCCACCAGGCCCGGCATGGGCAGCTCGACCACGCGCAACGGCCGGCCGTCCTGATCCTTCATCGTGCGGAGCCGGTGGAGGTTCTCCTGGAGCAACTGGTAATTCTCATCCGCCGGGTCTTCCTCCACCACGGTCACGACGGTCGTCGGACTGACAAACCGCGTGAGATCGTCGATGTGGCCGTCCGTGTCATCACCCACGATGCCATCACCGAGCCAGAGGATGTTCGTGACGCCGAGGAAGTCCTTCAGGTGCTGCTCGATCTGCGCCTTGGTGAGGTGCGGATTGCGGTTGGGATTGAGCAGGCAGGCCTCGGTGGTGAGCAAGGTGCCGCAGCCGTTCACTTCGAGCGAACCGCCTTCCATCACGATGCCCGGCGAGAACAGCGGCAGGCCGCGCAGCTTCGCCACATGTTGCGGGATCGCATCGTCGAGGTCGTAGGGCGGGTACTTGTCGCCCCAGGCGTTATAGCCCCAGTCCACAATGGCACGCTCGTGGTGGCCGGCGTGCTCACGCGTCAGAAAGATCGGGCCGTGATCGCGGCACCACGGCTCGTAGGCGGGGAAATGATGGAAGCGCACGCGGTCCAGCGCGACCTTGCGCGCGGTGAGCAGGCCGCGCACCCAGGCTTCCTTCTCGGCGTTCCAGACGTTGATGTTCACCTCCTGGACGGTGACTAGATGGCGGATAAACTCCGCGTAAACATCCGGCACGGTGTCGTATTTGTCCGGAAAGCTGATGCCCTCGGGGCGCGGCCAGGTCAGCCACGTGGAAACTTGGGGGGCCCACTCGGCAGGCATGCGGTAGCCGAGGGCGGCGGGTGTGAAGGCGTTTTCGTGAGCCATTGTGCGGCCAAGGTAACTAGGCGGCCCGTCCGAGGGCAACTCCGGCCAAGCGTGCGCTTGCAATTTAACCTTGGCTCCGAAAAGCTTCGGGCGATTTCTATGCGCCTATACCGGCTCGGATTCCTGTTCGCCCCGCTGCTCGCCTGCCTGCTCGCGGGTTGCGCTTCCTCCGAAGTCCGCCAGGGTGGCAGCCGCACTCCGCTGGGCGGCGTGGGCCGCGTCTTCCTCGCCCCGATCTACAACGCCACGCCGGACGAAACCGCCGGCCGGGCTGTCACGGAACTGGCCGCCACCACCCTCCTCGCCCATGGCGTGCCGCTCGCGCAGACCGAGGACGGCCTCAACCGCAGCCGCGCACTCATCGAAGAGGGCAAGGCTGCCCAGATCGTCGAGCTGGCCCGCTCGCTGGAATGCACCCACGTCCTGCTGGGCACTGTCACCGAGTATCGTTACAAGAGCGACCTTGATGGCTCGCCCATTGTGAGTGTCACGATGCGGCTCGTAGATGCCACCGACGGCACCACGGTCTGGCAGGGAACGAGCACCAAGATGACGCAATACTTCGGCAGCCTCAGCCGCACGGCCCAGGCCGCCGTGGACAACCTCATCCAGCAGATGGCGGGCAAGGCCCAATCCGTCGCCCGCAGTTTCACGCCCGCCCCGCCGACGGCTGGACGAGCGTTCACCCCGGTGATACCTGATCCGTCGGTCGAGTCTGCCATCGTCAACGCGCCGCCCGGTTCCTCCCACATTCCGGCGGCGAAGGTGCGCCGGGGAAAGGTCGAGCCGGAAGTGGAGCAAATCCGTCGGCGCGGCGAACAATGAAAGCCCCGCCGCGCCCAACCAAGCTTTCCGTCTCCGCCCGTCCGGCGCACCTCAAGTTGCCCGCCGTCCTCCTGTTCCCATGGATGTGCTGAACAAACTCGCCCCCAAGTACGGCTGGCTCGACCTCGCGGTCATCACCGGCCTGTTGCTGGTGGTCAACAGCATGTTCGCCGCGTCGGACCTCGGCTGGGCCAAACTGCACCCGACCCCCTGGTTGCTGGTACCCATCCTCATGGGTTGCCGTTATGGCTTCCCGGCAGGCATGGCGGGCGCAGCGGTGGCCATCGCCGTTGTCTGCGTAGGTTTCTCGCGGCATGCGGACTTCTTCATCGTCACGGTGCTCAAGGAACACGGCTACCTATTCGCGGCGATGGCGGCGGCGGGTGGCATCTGCGGACAAATTCAACGCGGCTTCAAAGCGCAGGAAATTCTTCTCAAAGCCCAGGCCGAGCGTACCGGCGAACGGCTCAAGAAACTCGACACCGACCTGTTCCTGCTGCGCGAAGCCAAGTCCGAACTGGAACGCCTCCTGGCCACCCGCGATGCGGAACTCTCCACGCTGGACGCTGAAATCCGGAGGCTCTTCGACAGCGAGGGCGACGAGTTGTGGCAGGACATCCTGCTGCTGCTCAACCGGCAGTCCCGCGTGAGCGATGCCGCCATTTACACGCTGGCCGACGGGGGCCAGACCCTGGTGCGCAAGGGGCTGCTCGGCAACGCGCGGTCGCTCGGAGCGCGGCTGGCCGTGAAGGACGTCGAGATGGCCGGCCTGGCGCTCAAGAGCAAGGCGGCCGTGACCATCCCGGAATTCTGGCGCGGCGCGGTGGCTGAACAGCGGGATTACCTCATGGTCGTGCCGTTGCTGGATGCGCAGGACCGGCCGCTGGCCCTGCTCATCGTCACCGGGATGCCGTTTATTTCACTGACCAAGAAATCGGTTTACCTCATTGCGCTCATCTGCCGCTGGGCGGCGCGCGTGGCGGAGGTTGAAGCGCAGGCCGCGACCACCAGCCGGGCCGCCGCCGGCATCGAAGGGCAGCGCATCTTCACCGAGGCGTTCTTCCGGCAGAACGTGCAGCTCGCTTTCGATTCGTGGCAGCAGCACAGCCTGCCCTCGGCAGTTGTGCTTTTCACTGCGGCACGGCAGCCCAAAGCAAAGCAGGCCCGGGTCGAGGCACTCATCATGGCCAGCATCCGCAGCGGCGACTTTCCGGCCGAACTCGGCCTGCCCATCCCGCACCTCGCCGTGCTGCTCCCGCTCTGCGGCGAACGTGGCGTGGGCATCTTCGCCGAACGTATCCTCGCGACCTGCCGGAAGGATCCCGAACTCGGGTCGTACGTGCAGGCGCACGTGGTGAACCTCGACACCGTGACCAGCCTGGACCAGCTCTGGGCCGATCTCACCCGGCATGCCTCCTAAACGGAAACCAGTTCCGGCTCCCGCCGCCTCACCGGCCGGCGACCCTTCGCCCGAACCGGAAAGTCACGCCCTGAGCCTGATTGCCTATCCCGGCCTGCTTATCGCCGCAGTGCTGGAAATTCTCTCGGCCCGGGCATTGGTCGGCCAGGCCCCCTCGACCATCACGGTGATGGGGCTGCACGTTGTCGCCCTGCTGGTTGCCGTGCCCGGTCTGCGGGGGTTGTTTCCCGAGGAATACGGCCGGCTGAACTGGACCTTTGCCGCACTGGTGCTGGGCTTCGCGCTGCCGCTGCCCGTGGTCGGCCCGCTGTTTCTGATTGGCTACCGGTTGCTGCTCCTCATGCGGCCCGCGCGGAACGTCGAAAGCAAATACATCGTTGGCACCACCCAGTATCTGACCCTCGCCCGCCACGAGTTGGAGGAGCACGAGGAGCCACGGTCGATTGCAGACATCCTCAACGGTCGTGATACGGTGGCCCGCCGGGGGGCGATCATAGCCTTGCGCGCGGTTGAGCCGAAAAAGGCTCTGCCACTCCTGCAAAAGGCCATTCAGGACAGCGACGAACAAGTCCGGCTGCTGGCCCAGACCCACTTCAACCAGATCATCGCCACGCTCGAAGGCCGCGTGAAGACACTTGAAGCGGAGCTGGCCACGCCGCCGCGCCACCTGAACAAGCTGCTGCTGCTCGCCGAGCAATATCACGAACTGGTGTATCTCGGCCTGGCCACCGACGAGACCCAGACCATTTACCTGGGCCGCGCGCTGGAGTTGCTGGAGGAAGCCGCGCGCAGTGCGCCGGAAAACACTTCCGTGCGCTTCCTGCTCGTGAAATGCGCCCTCAAGTCCAGCCAGCTCGACAAGGCCCGGGCCGGCATTGAGTTCCTGCGCAAGAAGGGCTGGCAAGCGGAAGTGCTCGGGCCATGGGAGGCGGAGATCGCCTATCTCGCACGGGACTGGGAGACGCTGGCCACGACGTTGCAGCGGCTCGACACCACCGGGGCCGCACCCGGCGCGCTCCAAGGCCCGCTCGAATTCTGGCTCACGCCGGGGAAGGCTTGAATCATGCGACTCCCTGTTCTCACTCCTACTCATCCTCCTGCTCCTACTCAAGGAGTTGAGGTGGAGTTGAAGATGAGCAGGAGGATGAGCAGGAAAGGAACCGAGTCCCGCTAAATGCAACCGCCTGCCAAACCCGAGCCCGTCGCCGATGTGACGCTGTTTCTCGAAGGGACATACCCTTACGTCCTGGGCGGCGTGTCGTCGTGGGTGCATCAAATCATCACCGGTCTGCCGGAGCTGACATTCTCGCTGTTTTACATCGGGGCGAAACAGGAGCCAAACGCCAAGCAGCATTACAAGCTCCCGCCCAACGTCCTCACAGTGCGCGAGGTCTATCTCCACAACGAACTTTCCAAACGCGAACAAAAGCGCCGCCACGTCCCCGCCGAACTGCGCATGGCGCTGTATGACCTGCTCGGCAGGTTCTATCTCGCGAAGACCGAGGCCGAGCGCATGGCCTGCTTCTGGGCCACGCTGGAAGGCTTGCAGGAGGTCGAGAAACGCTTTCGTTTTGGCAACCTGCTGCGGGACCGTGAGGCTTGGGAAATCCTGGTTGCCGGGTACGAGGAGTTTTGCCCCGACGAGTCGTTCATCGACTTCTTCTGGACCGCGCGCTTCTTGCATCTGCCGCTCTGGAACCTGTGGAAGGCCCGGGATCTCGTGCCGCCGGCGCGCGTGTACCACAGCGTCTCGGCCGGTTACGCGGGCTTCATCGGCGCGATCACCGGGCGGCGACGGCATGCGCCGTTCTTCCTGACCGAGCACGGCATTTACACCAAGGAGCGCATCGCCGAGATCAGCCAGGCGGACTGGATTTACGAGGCGGACCGGTTCCAGATCAACTTCAGCGAAGGCCTGGGCAAGCTCAAGCAGATGTGGATCAACCTCTTCATGTTTTTGGGCCAGGTCGCCTACGCCCAGGCCGACAAGATCATCACGCTTTACTCCGGCAACGCCGCCACCGAGATCGAGTTCGGGGCGGACGGGAAAAAGATTTCGATCATCCCCAACGGCATTGAGCCATCACGCTTCGATGCCATCTATCAGCAGCACATGACGCGCTGGCAGAGCAGCCCGGAGAAGAAGTACGTGGGCTTCATCGGCCGCGTGGTGCCCATCAAGGACGTAAAAACCCTCCTCCGCGCCGCGCGCATCGTCTGTGAACGGATGCCCGAGGTGGAGTTCCTCATCGCCGGGCCCTATGCCGAGGACCCGACCTATTTCGACGAGTGCTCGAAGATCGTGAAGCTCCTGCACATCGAGGAGAAGGTCCACTTCCTCGGCATGAGCAAGATCATGGAAGTGCTCCCGCGCATGGATGTGCTGGTGCTGACCAGCATTAGTGAAGGCCTTCCGCTTGTCGTGCTCGAGGGCATGGCCGCCGGCAAGCCCAACGTGTGCAGCGATGTCGGGGCGTGCCGCGAACTCATGTTCGGCCGCACGGCTCCGGACCGGGCGCTGGGGCGCGCAGGCCGGCTCACGAAAATCATGTCCCCGGCCGAGACCGCCCACGCGCTCATCGGCATCCTCTCGAATCCGGAGACGTGCGTGAAGATGGGCATCGCCGGCCGTCAACGCGCCGAACAATTCTACAGCATGACGTCGATGCTGGGAGCCTATCGGGAGTTGTACCACCAACTGGCCGGAAAACCCGTTCCACCGCCTGCCGCCGCGCCGACCCCAGCCCCGGCTGCTGCTCCCACTCCTGCTCCCGCTCCGACTACGCGCAAGCCCAAGGGCCTGCCGGGTTAAACTTCTTCAAAGACTTGGGATTGCCCGCGAGTGATCGGGGGACCGGGCGTTTGGTTCCGCCGGGCTGGAAGCTGCGGCACTACGGCAGGCTGGATGCCTGCCACCACCACTGTCACCGCTCGTCGCACTTCACCGTTCGGGGAAATGCCAAAACCACTTCCATGATCGGAGCCCTACAGCTTGTCCGACAGCTCCGGGAACGCGAGCTTGCCGGTTTCACCGACCCGCAGCGTCAGCATGAGGCTGTTCAGGGCGTATTTGAACTCCTGCATGTCGGCTCCGGTGGTGAGGAGGTGGAACTCCAGGGTGCCCGCCGGCGAAGGGATGTAGGCGATGCGGCTCTGGAGGGTCAGGCC
>RFSE01000381.1 GCA_009924135.1 Pseudomonadota bacterium
TTCAACAGCATGAGCGAAGGCGTGCTGGTACTGGACGCAGATGGACACGTGCGGCTCGTCAATCACGCGTTGGAACGGCTCTTCGCCATCACCGGCGACATCCGCGGCCGCACCGTGATGGAGGCGCTCCGGTTGCATCAGGTGCAGGAACTCGTCAACCGCACTCTGGTCAAAGGCCAGGTCGAAGGATTTGAACTGGAACTGCCCAGCCTCGAAAGCAACCGCAGCCTGCAGGTCAACTCCGCCGTCGTACTCGGACCGGACGGGCGGCAGCAGGGGCTGATCCTGGTCTTCCACGATTTGACCCGCCTGAAGCAACTGGAGAACACGCGCCGCGATTTCGTTGCGAACGTGAGCCACGAACTGCGCACGCCGCTGTCCATGATCAAGGGGTACGTCGAGACGCTGATCGATGGCGCCAAGGACAAACCCGAGGTCGCCACGAAGTTCCTCCAAACCATTGATAAGCACGCGGACCGGCTGACCTATCTGATCGAAGACCTGCTTACCATCTCCCGGCTGGAATCCGGGCAGATCGTCATGAACCTGCAACCGACCGACCTACAGACGGTGGCGGAACGGGTCCTCGGCGACCTCGAATCGAAAGCCGCCGCCAAGCCGTCCACCCTCATCAACGAGGTGCCCGCTGACACGCTCGCCCATGCGGATGCCGACCGGCTGCAACAGGTGTTGTTCAACCTGGTGGATAACGCCATCAAGTACGGACGCTCGGGTGGACACGTCACCATCGGCGCCCGGCAGAAGGATGCCAAACTGATTGAACTGTGGGTTCGCGATGATGGTCCGGGCATCCCACCCGAGGCACAATCGCGGGTGTTTGAACGCTTTTACCGGGTGGACAAGGCCCGCTCGCGGGACGCCGGCGGCACCGGCCTTGGCCTGGCCATCGTGAAGCATATCGTCCAATCCCACGGCGGCGAGGTCTGGGTCGAGAGCGAGCCCGGCCACGGCGCGGCCTTCTTCTTCACCTTGCCCCAGCTTTAGCGCGTGGTGTCGCGCGACGTCCGTTTGCACACGGACTTCCGCTTGGCTTTGCTCCTGCCTCCGGTACCCTCTCCCCCCGATGAGTCAACACGACTTCTACGACATCTTCGTCCGTTACCTGTGCTTCGTGCCCCTGATTACGATGCACGAATGGGCGCACGCCTGGGTCGCTTGGAAATGCGGTGACAACACGGCCTATGACGAGGGCCGCGTCACCGTGAACCCCATCGCACATATGGAGATCATCGGCACGGTGGTGTTGCCGCTGGCGGGATCGTTCGTCGCGCTGTCCAACCCTGCGCTCGCCGGGTTCATCCTCGGCTGGGGCCGGCCCGTCCCGGTGAACGTCGCAAACCTGCGCCGCCCGCGCGTGGACGACACCCTCGTCACGGTCGCCGGACCGACCATGAACTTTATCATAGCGTTCGTGCTCCTGGCGGCCACGAAACTGATGATCGGGGCCGGCTTCGAGAAGTATGCCGACGATATGGTCCGGACGGCGGAAATGAGCCTCTTCCTGTGTTTCTTCAACCTGATTCCCATTCCCCCGCTGGATGGTTCCCACATCATGAAAAACCTCGTGGGCATGAGCCAGATCACCTACCTGCAGTTCAGCCAGTGGGGGTTCATGCTGCTGATCGTCGTGATCAACATCCCTGCCGTGCAGCTTGGACTGAGCATCGTCACCTACGGTACGCTGGGGGTGATGGCCGCCCTCTTCGGGCTGCATTGAATGTTAAGCAGCATTTTGAAAATTGCGTTGTGTTCACTCGCCCGCCTCGCGACTCTCTCCTTGTCCGAACTAGATGAAGACCTTCGCTGAACTTGGATTCCCCGGCCGCCTGATCGCGGTCGAAGGGCTGGACGGCTCCGGCAAGTCCACACAGATTTACCTGCTCAAACGCTGGCTGGAATTGCGCGGACTGAAGGTCTTCTTCAGCGAGTGGAATTCCTCCGAGCTGGTCAAGTCCGCCACCAGCAAGGGTAAGAAGATGACCCTGCTGACGCCGACCACTTTCAGCCTCATCCACGCCACCGATTTCGCGGACCGTTACGAGCGCCAGTTGGTGCCCTTGCTCCGCGCCGGTTACCTCGTTCTCTGCGACCGCTACATCTTCACCGCCTTCGCACGCGACGTGGTCCGCACCTGCCCGCCCGACTGGGTGCGCGGCCTCTACAGCTTCGCGGCGTTGCCGGACATGACCTTCTTTTTCCGGGCGGACCTGGAAGTCTCACTGAACCGCATCCTCGACGGCCGTCCCGAGCTGAAATACTTCGAGGCCGGCATGGACATGGGGTTCTCCACCGACCCCTACGAAAGCTTCCGCATCTTCCAAGGCCGGATGCTGGAGCAATACCTCTCCATGAGCCGTGAGTTCTCGTTCAACGTCATCGACGCGAACGAAACGGTCGAGACGCAGCAGGCCATCGTGCGCAAGCTCGTCGCCGACCGGCTCGACCTGCCGTCCTTCGCCTTCAAGAAAGCGTGACCATGAGCACCACACGCAAAGTCAAACGCCTCGCGCCCGCCCCCCGCACCCCGGA
>RFSE01000382.1 GCA_009924135.1 Pseudomonadota bacterium
GGCCCGCCCGGAAAGCACCACGCAGTTCTTCCGCCTGCTCTCGCACGCCCAGTTGCGCGTGATCGTGGTGGACACCGGATCGCCCGTCGCCGGCAAGCTGATCCGTGAATTGGAACTCCGCAGCCGCACCGGTGCCAGCATCGTGGGCATCGAACGCAACGGTGAAAACCACGTCAATCCCGGTCCCGACGAAGAGGTGCGCGTGGGAGACAAGTTGTTGCTGTTGGGCAGCAGCGACCAGCTCACCCAGGCGATGGAGTTGTTTCATGTCCCGAAGGATGAGGACGAGTGAGCCCTTGACGGTGGGCAACCTGAACGAATGCGCCGCGCGCTTCGGCGTCGAAACGGCCAGCAGCGCATGAGCGCATCCGCCACGAACGGTACCTGGGTCAAGTTTCAGCCGTCGTCCATCCACGGCAGTGGCGGCTTTGCCACGCGGGCCGTGCCGGAGGGCACGCGGCTGATTGAGTACCTTGGCGAACGGATCGACAAGGCGGAGTCGCAGCGCCGGTGCGCGGCGGGCAATCCCTTCATCTTCAACCTCGACGAACAGACCGACCTCGATGGCAACGTGGACTGGAACCCCGCGCGCTGGCTGAACCACAGTTGTGAGCCAAACTGCGAGGCCCGCAGCGAGGACGACCACATTTGGATTATTGCCACGCGGACCATTGCCGCCGGCGAGGAACTAACCTTCAACTACGGTTACGACCTTCAGGACTACCACGATTACCCGTGCCGCTGTCAGACGCCGCGCTGCGTCGGGTACATCGTCGCTGAAGAGTTCTTCGCGCTCGTGCGGACGGAGAACCCAGTACCGGCCTAGTCAGGGTGGCGGCAGGCGTCCCGCCTGACGTAGAGGACGGCATCCTGCCGCCCGGATAAAACGCAACCCAGGTCGGACGGGCAGCGAAGTTCCAATGGGCTTATCCCGGGTGGCTTTTCTTCCGCCGGGTGGGACACCCGCCTCTACGGCAGGCGGGACACCTGCCGCCACAGGACGAAGGCGCAGTCCTGTCCCCAAAAAACAAAAAGACGCGGACTTTGCAGTCCGCGTCTCTCGTTGAAAGGCGAGTTGGCCTAGCGCTTGAAGGCCATCGGCGCACCGGCGGGCATCTCGTGGGCGCACGGCTGGTTCGTCGGCGCATCGGGCACGCGGTTGTTCTGGGAGACCAGGCCGTTGGCCAGCATGTAAGCCTCGACCTCTTCGCCGCTGATGTCGGGCAGCATGTGACCGTTGACCTCGACGCAGGGGCTGAGCATCTGGCCGCTCTTCTGGATCATTTCCTGGCGTTGGACCGGGTCATTGATGATGTCGCGGTCCTCGAAAGGCAGGTCGTATTTGCGCATCACAGCGCGGACGCCCATGCTCCAGCCGCAGGAAGGTTTCAGATAGGCGATGATTTTGGGTTTGTTCATGGCAGTCAGATAAATTACTTCGCGTAAAGTGACACGGTTCCCCCGGTTGACAAGTCTTTGTTCATGTCCGAGGTCCCTGCGGCCGAAACTCGACACTGCCCCCGAGGAACGAAATCTTCCGGAGTGCGGCTGTGTCGCGGAGACCAGCCGCAGCGGCTGCGCCTGGCAGGAGGCGGTTGATGCATGCCACCCCCTCGGTATTCCAACGTTGCTGCGGCTGATCCCGCGCCGAGCGGGACACAGCCGCGCTCCGGGGCAGTGCCAAGATACGCCCGGCCCCTGCCACCACCCTGCTTCTTATCGTTTCCAACCCACCGGCATCCCGCTACCCTCCCGCGCATGTCGCTTCGCGTTCTGATCGCTCCGGACAAGTTCAAGGGCACGCTCACCGCTCACGCCGCCGCCGAGGCCATCGCCGCCGGCTGGCGCCAGGCCCGGCCCGCCGACCAGCTCACCCTGCTGCCCATCAGCGATGGCGGTGATGGCTTCGGCGAAATCCTGAGCGCCGCCCTCGGCGCGAAACCGCAACGCGTACCCACCGTGGATGCCGCGCACCGGCCGCTCGACGGTCTGTGGTGGTGGGACGCGAAATCCAAAACCGCCGTCATCGAGTCCGCCAACATCATCGGCCTGGCCATGCTGCCGCCGAAACAGTTTCACCCGTTCCAGCTCGATACCTTCGGGCTGGCGGCCGTGTTGCAGGCGGCTGCGAAACAGGGCGCGCGCCGTTGCTTCGTGGGTATCGGCGGCAGCGCGACGAACGACGGCGGGGCCGGCGTGGCGCGCGGCCTGGGCTGGAAGTTTTTCAACGGTCGCGCGGAGGAATTGATCCGCTGGACGCATTTTCAACAGTTGCGCCGCCTGACCGCGCCGCGTCCGCGCCGGCTGTTCCCGCAGCTCGTCGTGGCCGTGGACGTGCAGAACAAATTGCTCGGGGCGCGCGGTTGCTCGCGCGTGTATGGTCCGCAAAAGGGCCTGCGCCCGGAGGAGTTTCCCAGCGCTGAACGCGCGCTGCGCCGGCTGGCGAACACGGTGAAGGCGCAGCGCGCGTTCAGCGCTGGGAAACTCCTCCGGGCGCAGGCCCTTTTGCGGACCATACAC
>RFSE01000383.1 GCA_009924135.1 Pseudomonadota bacterium
AGATGACCTTCTGGTTTGCGCAGATGACGCGGAGTTCGAGCTTGGGATTGCCGGGAACGTTGGGCTGCTTGAGGGGGATGATGTCGCCGGCCTTGATGGTGACGCGTTTCTCGACCTTGGCTTCGCGGTAGGGCTTGCTCATGAGCGGCCAGCGGGGGTCCTTAATCTCCTGGGCGGGGCTGGTGTCGGTGATCCCCTTGTCGTAAAGCGCACCCACGGGCATGAGATCGGCGACTTCCGCCGCGCCGCCGAAGTGGTCGATGTGGAAGTGCGTGATGACGATGTGGTCGATCTTCTTCAAACCCGCGACTTCGGTGGCGACCTTGTGGATGCGTTTGGCATCGCGTCCGCCGGGGTTGCCGGTGTCGATGAGGACGGACTCGCCCTCGGGCGTGACGATGAGCGTGGAGCCGCCGCCTTCGGAATCAATCCAGTAGAGATCGAGGGTTTTGTCGTCCTTGCCCGCGCGGGCGGTGGCGAGCGTGAGCGCGAGGGACGCGGTGAGCAGGATACGTGCAATGCCGGTGTTCATGACGGGAGTTTGGGAAACCGAGACGCTGGGCGCAATGGGAAAGGCGCTTTGGACACAGATGAAACACAGATGGGAAGGGGATGGTTGAATCAGGAAAGCAGGAAGGCGGGAAAGGATCTGGCATGGGACGCGGCGGGTGGGGCGCGTGTGTGAGTGTGGCGGCAGGCGTCTCGCCTGCCGTAGAGGGCGTGCGTCCCGCCGCCCGGATCAAGGGTCGGAAAGTGTCATGTCTTGGGAACGCAGTTGCACTCGATCCGCCGGGCGGGACACCCGGCTCTACGGCAGGCGGGGACGCTTGCCGCCACAGTGCGTCAAACGCTTGTCTCGCGCGGTCCGTTACGTTCAAACTTCCTCCGTCCGCACGCCATGACGAACGCCCAAGCTAAATCCCGCCACGCCCAGCTCGCCGGGGAAATCCGCCGGCACGACCACGCCTATTACGTCGAGGCGCGGCCCGCGATCTCCGACCGCGAATACGACGCGCTCTACACCGAGCTGCTCGCGCTGGAAAAGGAGTTTCCCGAACTGGTCACGCCCGATTCCCCGAGCCAGCGCGTCGGCGGCGCGCCGAGCGAAAGCTTCAAGCGGGTCACCCACGAGCAGCCCATGCTCTCGCTGGAGAAAATTCAGGCGTCCGACTCGCCGACAAAGGATGAGGAGCCGGATCGCGAACGCCGCAACCGGCTACAGGATGAACGCACCATCGAGGAGTTCCGCGCCTTCGATGCCACGATCCGCAAACAGCTGGGCAAGGAACGCGTCAGTTACATCCTCGAGCCCAAGGTGGACGGCGTTTCCATCAGCGTCCACTATCGCGCCGGTCAGCTCGTGCTGGGGGCGACCCGCGGTGACGGCCGGCAGGGCGACGATATTACGACCAATATCCGCACGGTCCGCGCGATTCCGCTCCAGCTCGACACGCAACACCCACCGGCACTGCTCGAAGTGCGCGGGGAAGCCTACATGGCGACGAAGGAATTCGAGGCGCTCAACGCGAAGCTCGTCGCCGCCGGTGAAGCTGCGCTGCCCAACGCCCGCAACGCCACTTCCGGCACGTTGAAACAGCTCGACCCGCGCGTCGTGGCGAAACGTCCGGTGCGGGCGGTGTTTTACGCGGTGGGCATTTTCGAAGGCATTGAGTTCCGCTCCCACGCTGAAATGCTCGCGAAGCTCCGCGAATTCGGCCTGCCGGTGCAGTCGGCGTGGTGGGTGTGCGACGGCATCGAGGAGGTGCTGCGGTGTTATCGCGAACACGTGGTTTGTGATTACGACGAGGATCGCGACCTGCGCACGCGCCTGCCGTATGAGATCGACGGTGTGGTGCTCAAGGTGAACGACCTGGCCGACTGCGAACGCATCCCTTTCAAGAGCCGCGCGCCTGGCTACGCCATCGTCCACAAACCGGTGCCGTGGATCACGCCGGCTGAAACGGTGCTCAAGGCCATCACCGTGCAGGTGGGGCGCACGGGCGTGCTCACGCCGGTGGCGGAACTGGAACCGGTCTTCGTGCAAGGTTCGACCATTGCGCGCGCGACGCTGCACAACGAGGACGAGATCCGCCGCAAGGACATCCGCATCGGCGACACCGTGGTCATCCGCAAGGCGGGCATGGTAATCCCCGAAGTCTTCGAGGTGATGAAGACCAAGCGGCCAGCGGGTGCGGTGGAATTCGATTTGTTCCAGCACGTCGGTGGAAAATGCCCGGCCTGCGGTGGACCCATTGCCAAGGACAAGGTCAAGGGGGCAACGGAATCGGGCGATTCCGGTGCCGAAGAGGAAGTGGCGTGGCGTTGCCAGAATGTCGCGGGTTGTCCGGCGCAGAAGACCCGCCGGCTCGAGTACTTCGCCGCGCGCAAGGCGCTGGACCTCGAAGGGCTTGGCGGCATCGTGGCCGAAAAACTCATCGAACGCGGGCTGGCAAGCGAGCCACTCGACGTGTTCAACCTCAAACGCGCCGAGCTCGGCGCG
>RFSE01000384.1 GCA_009924135.1 Pseudomonadota bacterium
CCAAGTCGGGCTTGGGGGCTCCCTCTCCCAGCGGGAGAGGGCCGGGGTGAGGGAGAACGGCTGCGCAAGTAACAACTCGCTGCATCTTACCAAACTATTTCCGTAGTTGGTATAACTCCGGCTCGCCTTCGGAGAGGGATTCAAGCAGGTTCGGCCGGGTGCTCCACGCCCACTGCGTTGGAGCTGACCACTTAAACCATGCCCCAACTCAGTCATCGCGGCGCAACGCTCCACTACGAACTGCACGGCGACCGCGGCGAACCGATGCTGTTCATTCAGGGCGTGGGCGTGGTGGGCAATGGCTGGAAGCCACAGGTGGACGGCCTCGCGGCGAATCACCGGCTGCTCACGTTCGACAATCGCGGCCTCGGCCAAAGCTCGCTGCCCGCCGACGGAACACTCAGCATCGAAGCGATGGCGGACGACGCCTGCGCCCTGCTCGATGCCGCCGGCTGGGACGCCGCGCACCTCGTCGGACACTCGATGGGCGGGGTCATCGCGCAGCGTCTGGCCCTCACGCACCCGCGTCGCGCACTCAGCCTGGCCCTGCTCTGCACGGTTGCGCGGGGAGCCGATGCCGTGCGGATGACACCCCGGATGATTTGGACGGGGCTGCGAACCAACGTGGGGACCAAGGCCATGCGCCGCCGGGCGTTCCTCGAGTTGATCTGTGCGCCGGAATTCCTCGCCACCGCCGACTGCGCCGCCCTGGCCCGTGAGCTGGCCCCGCTCTTCGGGCACGACCTGGCTGAGCAGCCACCCATCGCGATGAAACAAGCCATGGCCCTGCGTCGATACGATTCCTCGGCTGAACTGGCGAAGCTTGCAGGAATTCCGACGCTCGTCGTCGGTGCGGAGCATGATCCCATCGCCCCGCCCCGTTACGGCCGGCAACTCGCCACGCTCATTCCCGGCGCACGCTTCGTGGAAATTACCGGGGCCTCGCACGGCGTGCCGATCATGCGGGCGGCGGAGGTGAATCAACTGCTCACCGGTTTTCTGGCAACGGCTCAACCGTCGGACACGAAGAAGGGCTAACGGCAGAAGTCAGGAGTCAGGAGTCAGAAGTCATACCTACTAGGGGAATAGTTTGGTAAGAGGCAGCGTTTGGGGCAGGCGCAGCCGTTCTCACTTACCCCAGCCGGCACCGCTTCCGCAGGGCCAGGGGCAAGCTGCGCCCGCTGGTAGGGAGCTTGCGTAACTGCTCGTTATCCGCGTCCTCCGTGTCATCTGCGGTTTTCCCTGCGGAATCCGGTTAAATGGGTTGACTCGGTGCGGGGCTGATTGAAGCCTCTCGGCCGATGAAAAAACTTGGCAACGTTCTGGTCACCGGCGGGGCTGGAATGATTGGGTCCAACCTGGTCAAACGGCTGGTGCGGGAAGGCTGGCACGTCACCGTGGTGGACAACTTTTGGCGTGGAAAACGCGATTATCTGCTGGGCGACGATGGTCGCCCGGTCATTGATTTTGACACCCAGCTTTTCGAACTGGACCTCGCGGTGCCGGGCGTGCTGGAGCCGCATTTGGCCGGGGTGGATCATGTCTTCCATCTCGCCGACGTGGTGGCGGGCGTGGGGTTTGTCTTTGATCATCAAGGGTTCATCTTCCGGCAGAACCTGCTGATCAATTCCAACGTCATCCATGCGGCGAAGAAGTTTCCGCTCAAGGGCTTCATCTACGTGGGCACGGCGTGCAGTTTCCCGGCGCACTTGCAGACCGGGGTGGATGCCGCGCCGTTGCGCGAGGAGGACCAGTATCCGGCCGCGCCGGAGTCCGCGTATGGCTGGAGCAAGTTGATGGGCGAATATGAAACCCTGCTCATGGGCCGGGAGACGGGCATCCCCGTCGCCGTGCTCGTCTTCCACAACGTCTATGGCACGCCCTGTGATTTTACTTCCAAGACCGGGCAGGTGATTCCCTCGCTGGTCCGCAAGGCCATCGCGCATCCGGCGGAGCCGTTTGTCGTGTGGGGCAGCGGCAGCCAGGGGCGGGCGTTTGTGCATGTGGACGACATTGTCGAGGCGCTGGTGCTGTCCCTGACGCGCGGTTTTGGCCAGGGCGTGATCCAAATCGGGCCGGATCGCTGCATTTCCATCCGCGAGATCGCGGAGACGATCGTGGCCATCTCCGGCAAGCCCATTGCCATCCAGTTTGACACGACCAAGCCGGAGGGGGACCGGGGTCGCTGCGCCGATTATTCCAAGGCCCGGCGCGTGCTGGGTTGGGAGCCGAAGGTGCCGCTGCGCGAGGGGTTGCGACAGCTTTACGACTGGATCGAGCAGCGGATGGGGTGAGGTAAGGCAAAAGTGCCGATCCACGTCGGCCACCTTTTTACCTTTTACCTTTTCCAAACCCATCACCTCAATCCTCTACCCTTATACCAATTACTGGAATACTCTGGCCGAATCCCACGATTTGAACCAACGAACGTTCCTCCCTCCCCATGAACCGGCGGTTGGCTCTGTACCGCAGGCGTCCTCGCCTGCGAGTGCGGGC
>RFSE01000385.1 GCA_009924135.1 Pseudomonadota bacterium
TCACCACCAACCAGATCCAGTTGACCTCCTCCTCGGGCGGCACGATTTCCTACACCTACTACTCCGACCTCCAGCAGCTCGTGCGGCTCGAAGGTGCCAACCGCGAAGTGCTGCTCAAGGAATGCACCAACCTCGTCTTCACCGTTTACAGCCGCAACAACATCTCCAACACCTGGGACCAGTTCGCCGTGGGTGACGCCAGCAGCGCCAAACTCATCAAGCTCAACTGGACCTGCACCCGCTCCATCATGGGTCAGGCGGTCAACACGGAAAGCATCCAGACGGCGAAAATCGTGCTGCGCAAACAAGACTGAACCGCCATGAAACTGCTCCTCGCCCCCCGCCCCCTTCTCCGCCGCGATGGCAGCGTGCTCGTCGTCACCCTGCTCATCGCCCTCATCATCGGCATCACGCTCGCTGCCTTCATGGATCTGAGCAGTGCGCAGCACAAGGCCGTCATCCGCTCCGGCGTGTGGAACTCCTGCATCCCGCTGGCCGAGGCCGGCATGGAGGAGGCGCTCAACCACCTCAAGCTCAACAGCACCAACCTCGCGAGTCAGGGTTGGACCAAGAGCACCACCGGCCTGACCATGAGCAACGGCATCTCCCTCGCCGGCACCGTTTACTACCGCTCCCGCAGCCTCAACGGCGGCAACTACATCGCCGCCATTCAGGGCAGCAGCACCCCCACGCTCACCTGCCAGGGCAACCTCCCCAAGCCGCTCTCCTCCACCGAGATGATCTCCCGCACCATTCAGATGACCACCGTTGGCGGGGCGCTCTACTCCAAGGGCCTGGTCGCCAAGGGCAACGTGAGCTGGAACGGCAGCATCCTCTCCGACAGCTTCGATTCACAGAACCCCAGCTACAGCACCGGCGGCCTCTACGACGCGACCAAGCGCAAGGACAGCGGCTCCGTCGGCTCCGTGAACGGCAACATCTCCACCGGGGCCAACGGCACCATCTACGGCAATGCCAGCACCGGACCCACCGGGGCCATCTCCACCGGAGCGCACGGAGCCGTGGGCGATGCCGCCTACATTGCCGGCGGCGGCACCGGCATCCAGACCGGCCATTCCGCCAATGATCTCAACGTCTCCTTCCCGGATGCCGCCGTCCCCTTCACCACCACCGTCATCCCCAGTGGGGGCAACGTGACCAACAGCACCGTCACCACCAACGCTACGGCCACCACCTCCCTGGTCTTTCCGCTGGTCTATGTTGGCACGGTCTCCTCGAACCGCCCCACCAGCACCACCTATCCCACCGGCACCACCTATCCCGTCACCACCAACGTCACTTCCAGCAAAGTCAAAAGCGCCACCGTTTACAGCACCAACTACACCTTCACCCAGTTCTCCTACAGCACCAACGCCATCACCACCAACAGCACCGTGACCTATTACGATGCCATTCTGGATAGTGGTGACTACTACCTGAGCGGCATCAGTGGGATGAACGTCCTGGTGCGGGGCAATGCCCGCCTCTACGTGCAAGGCAACATCTCCGAGTCCGGTGGCAAGGCCATCACCGTGGCCAACACCGGCACGCTCCAGATGTGGGTCTCCGGCAGCATCAGCCTCTCCGGCAACGCCGCCATCAACTCGGCAGGCGATGCCACCCGCATGGCCGTTTACGGCCTGCCCACCTGCACCAGTGTCACCCTCAGCGGCAACGCCAACTGGATCGGCACCCTCTACGCCCCCAGCGCCGACCTCACCTTCAACGGCGGCGGATCAGACGCGGCGGATTTCAGCGGTGCCGCCATCGTCAACAGCGCCACCTTCAACGGCCACTTCTCCCTCCACTACGACGAAAACCTCGGGAAGGTCGGTGACAGCAGCACCTTCGTCGTGGACTCCTGGGTGGAACTGTAACCGCATCTCACGCCGGCAACTGGCCCGCCTACCGTCGGCGGGACGCCGTGCGAACCCGCAGCCGGGATCGCTGCGCCACGCGGTCCAGGCATAAGGCCGAGGTGAGGGCGGGCGACAACTCCCCTCCCAGCGGCCACGGAACCCCCAAAACCGGCCATACCGCCACTAAAAGCGCGCCATGGGGTCACCCCTCGTCCAAAATGGGGTCACCCCTCACGTGCCGAGGGGTCACCCCTCGGCTTAAATGGGGTCACCCCTCGGGCGGCGAGGAGTCACCCCTCGGGCGGCGAGGGCTCACCCCTCGGGCCACGACCCCTCAGGGGTCGCCGGGCGAGGATGCCACCCCCGAAGCGCCGAGCTCTCCGGCAAACCATGGAGTGAGCTGGGAAGACGGCCGTCCAGCGGAGGCGTGTCAGCCGACCACTCCCGTGCTGGCGGGGACTCGGTTGAGGGAGGTTCGGACCGCTGGCTCTGAAGCGCCTGAATCACTCGTGCGCCCGCTCCGTCTGCGACTGCCAGGATGGATGGTTATCGGCCGATGGTGTGCAACTGGTTGAAGAAACGGTTCCCGATGACGGAGTTTACCTTCATTGACGCCGGGATTTCCTCCACTTGCTC
>RFSE01000386.1 GCA_009924135.1 Pseudomonadota bacterium
GCGACTATCAACTCCATCGCTTCTCTGCTCCCGCCGAGCTGCGGATCGACTACGCGCGCGAACTCAACGAGCAACAGCACGCCGCCGTCACCGCCGAGCCTGGGCCGGCACTGGTGATCGCGGGCGCGGGCGCGGGTAAGACCCGCACGCTTACCTATCGCGTCGCGTGGCTGATCGAACACGGGATCGCGCCCGACCGCATCCTGCTGCTGACCTTCACCAACAAGGCGGCGAAGGAAATGATGCGCCGCGTCAGCGACCTGCTGGGCAACGACGTCACGAACATCTGGGGCGGCACCTTCCACTCCGTCGGCAACCGCATCCTGCGCAAGCACGCCGCCGTGCTGGGCTGGCGGCCGGATTTCACGATTCTGGACCGCGAGGATGCCAAGGACCTCATCCAGGCATGCGTAGACGAGGCGGGCATTGACGTGAAGGAAACGCGTTTCCCGAAGCCCGACGTGCTGGGGGACATCTTCTCGATGGCCCTGAACACGCGCCGTTCCATCGCCGAGACGGTCGCGCAGGATTACGATCACTTCGCGGCGCTGGCGAACAAGATCGAGGACGTTGCCGCCCGCTACCACGCACGCAAGCAGTCCACCAACGGCATGGACTTCGACGACCTGCTCACGCAATGGCTCGTCGTGCTGAAGGATTACCCTGATCTCCGCGATTTCTACCAGCGGCGCTTCCAGTTCATCCTCGTGGACGAGTATCAGGACACGAACTCGCTTCAGGGCGAGATCATCGACCGCCTGGCCGCTGTGCACAAAAACCTCATGGTGGTGGGCGACGACGCGCAAAGCATCTACGCGTGGCGCGGGGCGAATTTCCGCAACATCATCGAGTTCCCGCAGCGTTACTTCGGCTGCCAGACCTTCAAGATCGAGGTCAATTACCGCAGCACGCCGGAGATCCTCGCCTTTGCCAACGCCGCCATTGCGCCGAACATCCACCAGTTCCAGAAGGAGCTGGCTGCCGCGCGTCCGTCCGGCATGAAGCCCGTGGTCGTCGCGTGCATGGACGCCAGCGAGCAGGCGGCGTTTGTCGCACAGCGGGCGCTCGAACTGCGCGACGAGGGCATCCAGCTCTGTGAGATGGTAGTGCTTTACCGCTCGCACTTTCACGCGCTGGAACTCCAGCTCGAACTCACGCGGCGCAACATCCCCTTCAGCATCACCAGCGGCATCCGTTTCTTCGAACAAGCGCATGTGAAGGATGTGGCCGCCTACCTCAAGCTCGTCCACAATCCGCACGACGAAATCAGCTTCAAACGCCTCGTGCGCATGATGCCGGGCGTGGGTGGCAAGAGCGCCGACAAACTGTGGAACAAGTTTAATGGCGAATACCGAATGGCGAATGGGGAAGCGGACGCACGGACGCCGTTGGCGCAAGCCAGCGTTCTCCCTCACCCTGACCCTCTCCCGCTGGGAGAGGGAACAGCTACGGACCCAACGAACGATCCACGGGCTGGTTCCAACCAACGCCGGGCTGACTTTCTCCCTCTCCCAGCGGGAGGGGGCAGGGGTGAAGGAGAACGGCTCGCCCGCGCTTTGGCCCGGAGTTCTGCTGCCGTCCCGAAAAAGTCAGCCGCCACCTGGGCGCAGTTCACCGCTACCATCGCGCAGCTCAGTGCCACGGAGGTCCGCGCCAAGACCGATGCCATGATCCGGCTCGTGCTGGAGGCCGGTTACGAGGACTACCTCAAGGCCACCTACGCCAATTTCCGCCAGCGTCTCGAAGACCTGGAGCAGCTCGCCACCTTCGCCCGGCAGTTCCAGACGATGGAAGACTTCCTCACGCAGCTCGCCCTGCTCACGAACGTCGAGGCCGAGGACGACAAACCCGCCGAGGACGACCACGAGAAGATCCGCCTCTCGACCATCCACCAGGCCAAGGGCCTCGAATTCCGCGTCGTGTTCGTCATCATGCTCTGCGATGGCCTGTTTCCCTCGTCCCGCTCGATGGACTCGGTGGAAGGCGAGGAAGAGGAACGCCGGCTCTTCTACGTGGCTGTCACGCGCGCGAAGGACGAACTCTACCTGAGCCACCCGCTCATGCGTTTCATCCAGGGCGGCGGCGATGCGATGCAGCAACCCTCGCGCTTCCTCGCCGAAGTCCCCGTGGAACTGCGCGAGGAATGGAACCTCCGCCCCCAAGTGGCCGCCACCGACTTCAGCGACATGGGCGAGACGAACAAGCACGAGGACGAGCCGCCGTTTTGAGAGCCCTCCAAGCGCCAGAGGACTGACACACTTCAGGACGCTGACGCGACGCCGGGGCCAACGTGGTCGCGTCAGCAGTCCTGGACTGCGGTGGCCCTCCACCGCCTTTTCCCGGAGCCCGGCGTTCACGCCGCAGACGGCCCTGTCGGAATGGCGCGTTCGAAGCTCGTGGAACTCCATGCATTTCTGCGCCCTAAATGCCACGCTCCGGTTTCGTCACCGGAAGCCAATCTGCATCTGTGTCCCATCTGTGTTT
>RFSE01000387.1 GCA_009924135.1 Pseudomonadota bacterium
TCTGCGCAAGCAGCCCGCCCCCTCACCCTAACCCTCTCCCCCGATGGGGAGAGGGAGCAGCGGACGGACGCACCCGTAGATTTGACCACGAAATTGGAACGGTGGTCGATGACGCGGAGCGCCGCGTTCATGACATGAAATCGGACTAGGATTTGTGAGGCTCCAACATGGTTCAATGAAACGCTTGAGTTAGCACTTATGGGCCAGTGGCTTGTGCCACCCATCGCCACAGCGGAGTTCGGGATTAACGGCCCTCAACCCGGAAACAAAAATTCTCCGCGCTCGCGCCGCCCTTGCCGTCGCGGACAATGGCGAAGACCCGGTAGTTCCCCGGCTTGGTGGGCGTGCGGAGGACGACTTGGTCCTTTTCCGCACGTACGACGGCGTCGGGGAAGGAGGGCGGTTCGGATTCCTTGTCGCCGCCGACTTTTGTGTCCGTGCTCTCGGCGGTGACCGTCCACTGCCAGGTTAACGGGTCGCCCTCGGGATCGGTTGCTTCCGCCCGCACGGTGCAGAGCTGGCCGGGCGGGAAGACGGCTTCCTTCAATTCGGACTCCAAGCGGGTGACCTTTGGACAACGGTTCGCCGGCCATTTGTCCGTCCAGGCGCGGCACATGGCATCCACCTGCGGGAGCTTCTCGCCGGACTTGAGGAACATCCCGTACCATGTCGAGGTCGTCTCCTGCTTCTGCCCCCAGACGAAGCAATAGCTGCCGAGGCTGATGTCCGCCGCGTCCTCGATCATGGTCCGCTGCATGGCGAAGTAACCGGCGGCCTTTTCGCGGCTGCTCGGTTCGATGGGCGCACCCCATTTGGTCTTGGGCACTTCCCAGTGGCCCGACGGGCCGAACTCGGCGAGCACGAACGGTTTCTTCCAGCCGGCCGCCTTCACCGCCGCTGCGGCCCCGCCGGCTCCGGCGTAGGCATTCACGCCAAGGATGTCGAGGTTCGGGTAATGTTCGAGGATGCCCTGGACCTTCGACGGCACCGCTCCGGCGATGACGGTCATCACCGGGTGCGTGGGATCTTCCGCCTTCACGATGGCGGCGAGTTCGTTGAGTTCCTTCCAGATGCGCGGGTCGCGGCCGTCGGAGGTGGGGCCTTCCATTTCATTGCCGAGCCCCCACACGAGTACGGCGGGGTGATCCTTGTACTTGCGCACGGCGGCCCGGACGTTTTCACGCTGGCGTTGGATCTGTGCCGGGTTGGAGTAGTTGAACCCGTGCCGTTCGTGGCCGACGTAGATGCCGGTGGAGATGGTGAGGCCCAGCTCGGCGCAACGGTCGATCAACCGTTTGCCATCGACCTTTTGTTCGAGCGTCTCGATGCCCCAGGTGCGGATCGAGTTGCCGCCATGCTCCTTCAACAGCGTCAGATGATCGGCCCCGCCTGCGCCCCGGATGAAATACGGCTGCCCCTCGCGCAGCAGGACGAAGTGCCCTTTATCATCCTTGCCGAGCTTCACTTCGATGGCGCTGGCTGGACCGGCGGGGAACAACATGGCGCAGGCGATCAAGGCCAGGCTGCACCAGCGCGTCGGGGAAGGGGAAATCATGATGGGAGATTGGTCGGATGCATTGCGGCGGGACTTATCGCAACCGAAAAAAAATGTGGTGGAAAGGAGCGTCCCGGACTTCGTGGCCGCTCTCCCTCACCCCGGCCCTCTCCCGCTGGGAGAGGGGGAATCTTCGGCCGCCCTTGTCCGATCGTTGCCTTCTGCCAACCAAGTCTGGCTACGTGGCTCCCTCTCCCAGCGGGAGAGGGCCGGGGTGAGGGAGAAAGCGCGAGTTGGTTCACAGCGAGGTTGATTCGGAGTCTCCAGTCATTGAAATCACTTCAGCGTGTCAAACTCCAAGGCCTTGATGCGGGTCTTCGCACCGTCGGCCGGCTTCCAGAACCAGCCCTTGGTATCCCAGCACTGCGCGAAGGGGACCTTCTCGACGAGTTGCTTGTAGGCGGCGAGGGCTTCCTTGCCCTTGTCCTGCTTCTCCAGCGCCTGCCCTGTGATGAACAGGCACGTGCCGACATCATTGAGCGCCCACAATTTGGACACGGCTTCCTTGTCCTTGTTGGGTACCGGCTCCTTCAGGCTCTTCTGCATTTCGAGCGCCTGCTTCTCGTACATCTCCACGCATTTCTTCGCGTAGGCGACGGCCTGGTCGTAGTTCTTCGCGTTCAACGCTCCCCACGCCTTGCCGGTGATGGTGGACGATGCGTGGTCGCCGAAATCAAGCGGCTGCGCCGGTGCGGCCAGCGAAGTGAAGAGGGCGAGGAGGAGCGGGAGCAGGAGGGCGGGTTTCATGAGGGCGGAGGACGCGGTGTTGGGTTTGTCGGGGAAGCTGACTGACGTGCAAGGCTAAGCGGTTGGGCAGAGGTATTATCTTAGAAAAAGCAGTTGGAAAGTTGCCAGCAGCGGCAAGTAGCTGGTGGAGTGGGGGATGCCCATGCAAATTGCCCCGGTCACCCCTCACCCGCA
>RFSE01000388.1 GCA_009924135.1 Pseudomonadota bacterium
GTCACCATCCCCACGCCCACGCCCAAGCGGTTTTACGGCGAAGGCATCCCCGGCGTGGACGAGGAAAAGCTCAAGGGAAAGCTCATCGTCGTCGAAGGGGCGGACGGCTCCGGCCGCTCCACGCAGATCGCGCAGCTCGTCCAGTGGCTCGAAGGCAGCGGCCACGCGACTGTGCAGGTCGGCTTGAAGCGCTCATCGCTCGTCAGCGAGGAACTCGACAAGGCGCAGCAGGGCAACATTCTCAGCCGCACCACCCTGAGCCTCTTCTACGCCACGGACTTCGCTGACCAGGTCGAAAACATCATGCTCCCCGCGCTGAAGGCCGGTTTCATGGTGCTGGCGGACCGTTACATCTACACCCTCATGGCCCGCGACCTCGTGCGCGGCATGGACGAGGCGTGGTTGAAGAACCTCTACGGCATCGCGCTCGTGCCGGACGCGGTGTTCTACCTGAACATCACGCCGGAGCAGCTGGTGCAGCGCAACTTTTCCAAGAACAAGGCCCTCGACTACTGGGAGAGCGGCATGGATCTCGGCCTTTCGCGGGACATGTTCGACAGCTTCCTGAAGTACCAGGCCCTGATGGCCCGGCAATTCACGCGTCTCCAAGCCACCTACGGCTTCGACATCGTGGAAGCCGACCGCTCGCCCGAAGACGTAAACGCCGACCTTAGACGCAAGATTGAGTCCGTGATGGCGGGCAAGTGAGATGTAACAATTCCCGGCTGGCCGCAACTGCTGCCGCCGTGTAGATGACGCAGGTTTTCCCGCGTGGCCAGTCGGCTCGACGGGACGTAACGAACGACAACGCTCAACCGAACTCCGACATGGCTGAAGCAACTGGCAAACGCGAATACTTCGTCGGCGTGGACCTCGGGGGCACCAAGATCCTCGCCGGCGTGTTCACCCCGCAGCTCAAATGCATCGGCCGGGTGAAGATGAGCACCAAGCCCGAACGCGGGCCTGACGGCGTGCTGGAGCGCGTCGCCCGCTGCGTGCAGGAGGCCGTGGACGAGTGCGATCTGAAGCTGGATAACATCAAGGCCATGGGCATCGGAGCGCCCGGGGCCATCGACCCCGACGAGGGCCGGATGATCTTCGCGCCCAATCTCAAGTGGGAGAACGTGCCGTTGAAGAAGGTGCTGGAGAAGCAGTTGGGCATGCCAGTGTTCGCCGAGAACGATTGCAACGCATGCGCCTTGGGGGTTTACGAGACGGAACTCGATCCCAAGCCGCGCACGATGGTCGGCATCTTCCTCGGCACGGGCATCGGCGGCGGCATCATGCTGGATGGCAAAATTTACTCCGGGTTCAACCGCACGGCGGGCGAAATCGGGCACATGATCCTCGAAGTCAACGGCCCCAAATGCGGCTGTGGCAACAAGGGGTGCTTCGAGGCGCTCGCCAGCCGCACTGCCCTCTTCCGCAAGATCCAGACCGCCGTGAAGGATGGGCAGAAAACCGTGCTCACGGACATGCTCGGCCCCGAGCTGACCGACATGCGCAGCGGTGACATCCGCAAGGCGCTCCGGCGCGGCGACAAGTTCGTCGAGAACATCGTGGAGGAAGCGGCCGAATACACCGGGATCGCGGTGGCCAACATCATCAACATCCTCAACCCCGAAGTCATCGTGCTGGGCGGCGGGGTCATGGACCAGCTCGCCGACGACATGATGGCCATCATCATCGAGACCGCGAAGGACTACGCCCTCACCGGCACCGCCAAGGGCGTCGAGATCATCGCCAGCGCGCTGGGCGATGACGCCGGAATCACCGGGGCGGCCGTGCTGGCCAAGCGGGAGTCGAAGTAAGGGGAATTACGAATTCGAATTTTGAATTTCGAATTGTGAACTCGGACCCGGAACGCTTCGTCGCCGCCCCTCGACCTTCGACCCTTGACCCTCGACTTTCGGCCCGCCGTGCAGTCATCGACATCGGCACCAACTCCGTGAAGCTTCTGGTCGCGGACGTCGCGCCGGACTCCGTCGAGCCGGTCTGGGAAGGAAGCGAACAGACACGCCTGGGCCGGGGGTTTTATGAGGATCACCGGCTCCGCCCTGAAGCCATCGCCGACACCGCCAAGGCGGTCGCCCACTTTGTGGAGACCGCCCGCGAGCAAAGAGCAGGCAACGTACGCGTGATCGCCACCAGCGCGGCGCGCGATGCGGTGAACGCGGATGAACTTCTTCAGTCCGTCCGCACGGCCAGCGGCTTGACGGTCGAGGTCATCAGCGGCGAACAGGAAGCCGACTGGGCCTTCCAAGGCGTGCTGACGGACGAAACGTTGCGCACCCAGCCCGTGCTGATCCTCGACGTGGGCGGCGGCAGTACCGAGTTCATCCTGGGCCAAGCGGGCCGAGCCCTATTTCGCGACAGCTTCAAACTGGGCAGCGTGCGCCT
>RFSE01000389.1 GCA_009924135.1 Pseudomonadota bacterium
GGTGGCCGGGGACAAGAATGGCACGTCCGACGCGTTCGCGCGGGACATGGACCAGGGGGTGACGTATTTGGTGAGCATCAACACGAACGGGGTCGCCGGCAACGCGGCGAGCAGCGTGCCGGTGATCAGCGCCAACGGACGGTACGTCGCGTTTCTGAGCGCGGCCAATGATCTGGTGACGAATGATTTTAACACGCTCAACGACGTGTTTGTGCATGACCTGCAAACCCGGACGACGAAGCTGGTGAGCGTGAACGTGGCGGGGACGGGCAGCGGGAACCGGTTGTCGTTTGATCCGGTGATCAGCGCGGACGGGCGGTACATCGCCTTCGCCAGCCAGGCGACGAACCTGGTGCTGCTGCCGGACACGAACGATTTTCCGGATGTGTTTGTGCGGGACATGGTGCAGGGGGTGACGAAGCTGGTGAGCGTGAATGCGACCGGGACGGCGGCCGGGGGCAACGGGGGCAACAACAGCCTGTTGCCGGCGTCGCAATCCCCCTTTCTAAGCGAAGATGGGACCAAGGTGCTGTTCGTCAGCCTGGCGGCGGACCTGGTGGCCAACGACACGAATGGGAAGCAGGACGTGTTTCTGCGGGACCATGTCAACGGGACGACGACGCTGATCAGCACGAACCGGTTTGGGACGGGGGCGGGCAACGGGGCGTCGGGCATCGGGGCGTTCAGCATGAGCACGGATGTACGGTACGTGGCGTTCTTCAGCAGTGCCTCAGACATCGGGCCGGCGGACCTGAACGGGAAGACGGATGTGTTTCTGCGGGACTTGCAGTCGGGGACGACGAAGATCATTTCGCGGGCGACGCTGGGCGGGTTTGCGGGGACGGGGCACAGCTACCAGCCGGTGATGAGCGCGGATGGATCGACGGTCTTGTTCACGAGCGAGGCGGACAATCTGGATGACCGGGACCACAACGGGGTGACGGACATCCTGACGGCTGCGCCCAGCCTGCCGGCCCCGAGTTTCGGCACGGTGGATGTGGGGCTCTCGGTGAGCAGTGTGGGACCGCAAACGGTAGGCAGCAACTTCACGCTCACGATCACGGTGACGAACGGCAGCTCGACCACCGTCACCGGTGTAGTGGTGACGAATCGTTTGTCACCGTTCATGCAGTACTGGGCGGGCACGGCTTCTCAAGGTGGCGTAGTTTCAAATTCCTGGGTGGTGGGAGATCTTGCGGCTGGTGGCAGTGCAGCGGCCAACGTAACCATGATTGCCAATCAGGTGGGGCAGGGAGAAGTGGTGTACGCTTTTGCGCGCCTTGATCAGGCAGACTCAAACTTGAACAACAACTCGGCGCTTGCGGAGATTTTAATTAACCGGACGGGGCGCGGTGCGTTTTACTACCTGCCAGGCAAAACTCCCTACCTCAGCCGCACCAACAGTCCGTATTTTGGCGGCATCCTGTCCGGAGATTTCACCTTGGAGGACTTCGAAAGTGGCGTGTTCCAAATTCCCGGGGTATCGGTTTCAACGGGCGTCGTGCAGCCGCCTTCGAGCATGACGGATTCCGTGGATGCCGACGATGGCTTGATTGATGGCAGTGGCACCGGTGGTCATTCGTTTCTGGTCGCGGACACAAACACGGTTACCTTTACGTTCGATGCTGGGGTGTTCGGCCGGTTTCCGACCAAGGTTGGTATCGCGCTGACCGACGGCCGTCCTGATGGCGTGGGGTTCGAAGCGTTTGATTCAACTGGGGCTTCGCTCGGTATCACTGCGCCGGCTCAGGTGGGAGACAATGCATCTGCTGGCGAGACGGCCGAGGACCGCTTTGTTGGGGTTGAGTTCGCTGGCGGCATTTCCGCCCTGAGGGTCTATTATCCAGTGGCTGGGTTTGAGGTGGATCACCTCCAATTCGACATTCCCAGATCAGATCTGGTCCTGGCCAGTCAGATCCCCGGAACCAACGCCGCTTCGCAAGCGATGACGCTGGCGGTCAGCGTAACAAATCTCGGGCCGGCAACGGCGACGGCGGTCGTTGTAAGCGGTTTGGATTTCCTCAAGTTCGGCCCCGCCAACGTGACCTTATCGCAGGGTGTGGTGGACCCCGCGAATAGTACGTGGACGATCGATTCCCTGGCCGTCGGCAGTGTCGCGAGCCTGACGGCCGTGCTCAACGCGCCGGCAGTTGGCAGCTATTCTGCGGTCTTGCGAGTCATGGGACAGCAGGTGGACCGAAACCTGCGCGACAACACCAATCGGCTGGCATTTATCGTTACGAACTCCCCGCCGACGATCACACTGAGCACAAACTTAGTAGTAGTGCTGGAAGACAGCGGAGCCTTCGGTAGTCAGAGTTTTGCCAGCTTCGGGGTGGGGCCGGCGAACGAGAGCGGGCAGACGATCACCAACGTGACGGTGCTGAGCGTGACGAACAG
>RFSE01000390.1 GCA_009924135.1 Pseudomonadota bacterium
CTTTGCTTTTGGGCGGGCTCCGGGACACTGGCTGAACATCGCATGAATCGCCGACTTTTTGTTTTCGCGTTGCTGGGGGCGTTCGGACTTCAGGTCGCTGCGGCGGCCCGGCCGAACGTCCTGTTCCTCGCCATCGATGACCAAAATGACTGGATCGGGTGCTTGGGCGGACATCCGCAGGTGAAGACACCGCACATCGACGGGCTGGCGAAACGCGGCACGCTGTTCACGAACGCCCATTGCCAGGCTCCACTGTGCAATCCGTCGCGCTCCAGCCTGCTCACGGGCCTGCGCCCTTCGTCCACCGGCATCTACGGACTCGCGCCCGGCATCCGGGACGTGGACCTGACGAAGAACCACATAACCCTGCCCCAGACCTTCACGCGCGGCGGCTATTTCACCTACACCTGCGGCAAGATTTATCACGACGGCTCGGTGAAGCCGAAGGATCACGCCGCCGAGTTCAACGAATGGGGCCCCGCGCCCGGTCCCGGCAAGCCCCCGCAACGCCTCAACAAACTCAAGCCCCCGCAACACCCGGCGATGGACTGGGGGCCGTTCCCCGAGCGCGACGAGGATGGCGGCGATTACAAGATCGCCTCGGCGGCCATCGATGCGCTGCAACGTGCGCCCAAGGACAAGCCGTTCTTCATTGGCTGCGGCTTCCGGCTCCCGCACGTCCCGTGCTTCGCCCCGCCGAAGTGGTTCGACCTCTATCCCGATGCGACGCTCCGGATGCCGCCGGTGAAGCCCGACGACCGTGACGACACGCCGCGTTTCTCATGGTATCTGCATTGGAAGCTCCCCGAGCCGCGCCTCGTCACCTTGGAAAAACTCAACGAGTGGCGGCCTCTCGTCCGTGCCTACCTCGCCTGCACGAGCTACATGGACGCGCAGGTGGGCCGGGTGCTGGCCGCCCTCGAAGCCAGTGGTCAGGCAAACGACACCATCGTAGTTCTTTGGAGCGACCACGGCTGGCATGTGGGCGAGAAGCTCATCACGGGCAAGAACACTCTGTGGGAGCGCAGCACCCGGGTGCCGTTGATCTTCGCGGGTCCGGGCGTGGCGACCGGGGCGAAGTGCGGCCGGCCGGCCGAGCTGTTGGACATCTTCCCCACCTTGCTGGAACTCACGGGCTTCCCCACGCGGCCGGACCTGGAAGGGCACAGCCTTGTCCCCCAGCTCAAGAACGCTACGGCCCCGCGCGAGTGGCCGGCCGTCACCACGCACAACCAGGGCAACCACACCGTCCGGACCGAACATTGGCGATACATCCGCTATGCCGACGGTTCCGAGGAACTTTACGACATGGTCCGCGACCCGAACGAATGGGACAACCTCGCCACCGCCCCCATGCACGTGAAGACCAAGGCCGAACTGACGAAATGGCTCCCGAAGAAGGATCTCCCGCCGGCCCCCGGCAGCCTGCACCGCATCCTCACCTACGACCCCGTGACCGAGGAGGTCATCTGGGAAGGTGAACGCGTGCTCAAAACCGACCCCATCCCGATCTTCTGAGCCGGCCACCTTGGGATGGGCGCATCTTTACACTACCCCGGAGCGCGGTTGTGTCGCGGAGACCAGCCGCAGCGGCTACGCTTGGCCAGAGGCGTAGAGGCGTTCCGTCCCCGCTCGGCACTCAAACGTTGCTGCGGCTGATCCCGCACCGAGCGGGATACAGCCGCGCTCCGGGTGATTTCGTCCCTCGGGGCAGCGTCGAGATGCGCCACCCTCGGATGCCCAAGCCGCTTGGCCTGAATCCCGGAGCCCGGCCCGGCGTCCTTAGCTCGTTCGTTCAACCAACACTATTGCAATGAAACTCACTGCGTTAATCGCTTCACTCATGCTCACCGCCTCCGCGCTCACCGCCGGCTCCGTCTATGACGCGCCGGTCAAGGACATCAAGGGCAAGGACACCTCCCTCAAGGCCTTCGAAGGCAAGGTCATCCTCGTCGTCAACGTCGCCTCCAAGTGCGGGCGCACTCCGCAATACAAGGGGCTTGAAGCAGCTTACGAGAAATACAAGGACAAGGGCTTTGTTGTCGCGGGCTTCCCGTGCAACCAGTTCAACAAGCAGGAGCCCGGCAGCAACGAGGAAATCGTCCAGTTCTGCACCACGAAGTACAACGTGACCTTCCCGATGTTCGACAAGATCGAGGTCAACGGCCCCAACCGCCACCCCCTCTACAAGGCCCTCGTCGGCGAAGGCGGCAAGGATATCGACTGGAATTTTGCCAAATTCCTCATCGGTCGTGATGGCAAAGTCATCAAGCGCTTTGAGTCGAAAGTCACGCCAGAATCATCTGAGGTCACCCAGGCCATCGAAGCGGCCCTGGCGGCGAAGTAATCTTTGTTTTAATCCTGGAGCGCGGGCAGCATGCTGCCCG
>RFSE01000040.1 GCA_009924135.1 Pseudomonadota bacterium
AAGAAGCGGCTGAAGCGGATGTGGCGGCAGGCATCCTGCCTGCCGTAGAGGGCGGGCATCTTGCCGCCCGGATGGGCGTACGAAGGGGTTGCGATGCGGTGTTTTTCGTGAGTGACCGGGTGGCCGGGAGCCTGGTTCCGCCGGGCTGGAAGCCACGGCTCTACGGCAGGCAGGATGCCTGCCACCACAGGGCCGGTTTCAGGGATCGGGGCGATGCCACGACCTACATTTAGCCCTTCAGCTTCCGCTCTAAAATCTCCCCCACCAGTGCCGGGTTGGCCTTGCCTTTGGAGAGTTTCATCACCTGGCCTTTGAGGGAGTTGAGGGCGGCGAGCTTGCCGCCTTTGTAGTCGGCCACGGGGCCGGGGTTGGCGGCGATGGCGTCGTCGCAGAACTTCTCAATGGCCCCGGTGTCGCTGACCTGCGCGAGGCCCTTGGCCTGCACGATGGCGGCGGGGGCTTGGCCGGTGGTGAACATCTCCGCGAAGACCGTCTGTGCGGCGGAGTTGCTGATGGTCTTGTTCTCGACGAGGGCGACGAGTTCCAGCAGGGCTTCGGGCTTGAACTTGAGATCGGCCAAGGCCAGAGAATTCGGAATTCGGAATTCGGAATTCGGAATTCCAAACTCGGCCTCCTCAGCCTTGCGGAGTCGTTCGTTCTCCTCCGCGAGGCGGGCTTGCAGGTTGTTAATGATCCAGTTGGCCACGGCCTTGGGGTTCTTGGCCTGCTTCGCCACGTTCTCGAAGTAACCCCCGAGTTCGACGTTGCTGCGGAAGACCTCGGCGTCGCCGGCGGGGAGCTGGTAATCGCGCATGAGGCGCTGCTTGCGCGTGAGCGGCAGCTCGATGACCCGCGTGCGGACGTTGGCGATCCAGTCGTCGCCGGGCTGCATGGGCATGAGGTCGGGCTCGGGGAAGTAACGGTAGTCGTGCGCGTGCTCCTTGGTGCGCATCTCCTCGGTGATACCGGCGACATCGTCCCAGCGGCGCGTGGATTGCACGAGCTTGCCGCCCTTGGAGACGACTTCGATCTGCCGGGCGATCTCATACTCCGCCGCGCGCCGCACGCCGGAGAAGCTGTTCATGTTCTTGATCTCGATCTTCGCGCCGAGGGCCGTGGTGCCCTTGGGCCGGACGCTGATGTTCACGTCGCAACGTACCATGCCCTTCTCCATGTCGCAGTCGGAAACGCCGCCTTGGTGGAGGATCTCGGTGAGGGTGTTGAGATACGCGTAGGCCATGTCCGCGCTGGTGAGGTCCGGCTCGGAAACGATCTCGAGCAGCGGCACGCCCGCGCGGTTGAAGTCCACGCCGCTGTGGCGGTCGAAGTGGGTGAGCTTGCCGACATCTTCTTCCAAGTGTGCGCGGGTGATGCGGACGCGGGCGAGGCCGTCCACCGAGCCGGGGCCGTTGAACTCGAAGTCCACGTAACCGTTGGCGGTGCTGGGCTGGTCGTACTGGGTGAGCTGGTAGTTTTTGGAAGCGTCGGGGTAGAAGTAGTTCTTCCGGTCGAACTTCGCGTGGCGCGGGATCGTGCAGTTCAGCAGCAGGCCGGTGAGCACGGTGAGGCGGAGGGCCTCCTCGTTGGGCACGGGCAGCACGCCAGGCATGCCGAGGCAGACCGGGCAGACGTTGGTGTTCGGCGGCGAGCCAAAGGCGTTGGCGCAACCGCACCACATCTTGGACTTGGTCTTGAGCTGGACGTGCGTTTCAAGACCGATGACAGCTTCGTATTCCATAGCAACAGGGGGAAGGCTAACCACGGACGGAGCGGAGGGCAAAATGCAAAGTGAAAAATGAAAAATGCAAACTACCCGACACTCGTACGGTCAAGGCGCTTTGGCCGGGCCTGAACCTGAGTTCGCGAGAACTGAAAACTGAAAACTGAAAACTGAAAACTGAAAACTTGCCTCTACTTCTTATTCTTACTCCGCGCCTGATCAAGCAACCACGCGTAAAGCGCATCGGTCGCGTAGGCATCATCCCAGCAATTGTGGCCCACGCCGGGATACTCGGTGTATTTCGAGTTCGCACCGGCCTTGGTCAGGGCTTCCTGCATGTCGCGGCTGGCCTTGACGGTCCCTTCCCGGTCCTTGTCACCGCAGAAATTCCAGATGGGCAGGTGGGCGGCGGTGAACTTCTCCACGTTGGCCGTGTTGGGTCCCGCACACATGGGCACGATGGCAGCCCAGGCGGAAGGGTCTTTGGCCGCGAGGCTCCAGGTCCCGGCCCCGCCCATCGACAGTCCGGTGAGATAGACGCGGTCAGGGTCGGTGCCGAACTCGGTCTGGGTTTGCTTCAACATGCCGACGGCCCATTGAGCATCGGGACCGTCGGCGAGCCAGTTCGAGCCGGTGCGGCACTGCGGAATGACGGTGACGAAGGGGAACGTGCCCTTGCGTTTCCAGATCGCCGGGGCGAGGCCGACCATGATCTGGTCGATGTTATTGTCGCCGCGTTCGCCCGCGCCGTGGAGAAAAAGCATCACCGGCGGCTTGCTGCCCGCCTCGTATTTCGTCGGCACAAAGATGACGAACGGATGCTTCTTTCCCTCCGCATCCGTGAAGACCCGGTTCTGAAAGCCGCGCGCCACAGTGTCGGCGGCGGGCAGCGTGGCAGGGGTAAGCGCGAGGCAAAGGAAGGAAAACGCGAGTAAAACAGGCTTCATGCGCTGACGCTGAACGACCGCTTGCGGCGGTGCAAGTGGGAAAGGCGGGTAGGGCAGGGCGCAGCCACCGGAGCGGTGAGCGAATTCTACCGAATGTAGTTTGGGAACGCGCGGTACTCTGCTAGGCTCGGTGGTCGATGCCTATTAAGCAGCCCGACCAAACCGCCTTCCCACCGTTGGAAACCGGTCAGATCTGGGAGATGCCCAACTCGAATCTCCGCATTGGCCTGATCGGTAAGACGCTCGTCCACTACAAGCATTACAAGGGCACCTGCCCGCGTGCGTCGGTGCTGCTGACCGGCAAGGCGGCCTTGCAGGAATACCTGATCAAGCACAAGGCCGTGCTGGCCCCGCCGGTGCCGGCCCCGCGCGTGGCCGCCCGGCCCCGCCGCAGTCGCGTCAGTGCTTGAGGAGGGCCTCGACCCGCTGGCTGAACTTCTCCTGCAGCTTGGCCGTGACTTCGCGGTCTTTTTTGGCAGCGAAGATCGCGGCGGCGTTTTCAAACTCGCCGGCCGGCTTGAGCTGGGCCTTCACGTCTTCGGCGAGCCCGGCATTAAGCACGGCCTCCAGGGACTTGCCTTCCTTCTGCAACTTCGCGGCCAGGGCGTCACGCTGACGCATGCTGAGCTTGTGCGCGACTTGGAAGGTCTTCCGGTCCCCGGCGTCGAAACGCGCCTTGACGGTGCCGCCATCGGGCATGTCCAGCCACGCGGCCTCCGCCTTCTTCAACTGCGCGTCGTCCAGGCCGAACGCCTGCAACACACCGCGCGCCATGAGCTGGTCGCCCTTGGGGTTCATGTGCACGCCGTCGGAGGTGAGTAAACGGCCCGGCTTGCCCGTGGTGTTCGGCGTGGCCTTGATGGCCGTGGCGAACATGCCGTAGAGGTCGGCGAGCGGGGCCTTGCGCTCCTTGGCCAGGCCACGGAGGAATTCGTTGTACGGGGCGAGCTTCTGGTTGTTCTCGGTGTCCAGTTCCTCGTTGATGACCGTCGCGGTGAGCACGACGACCTTGGTGCCCGCTGCCGTGCACTGGTCCACAATGGCGGTGATGTTCTGCTTGTACTGGTCCAGCGGTACGCCCCTGGCCCCGTGCCACACGTCATTCACGCCGCAGCTCAAGGTCATCCAGTCCGGCTTCTTATCCAGCGCGTCGCGCTTGAGGCGTTCGAGCATCTGGTTGGACTTGTGACCGCTGATGCCGGCGGGGATGGGCGTAACCTTCACACCGTAGAAACGATGAACGGGAAGAGAGAGGTCGCATATGCATGGCGGTCATTTACCCACCGCCGCCCCGCCCGTGGCAAGCCAAAGCCGCCATGATCACTACCCAGCGCAGAGTTCCGTCCTTGTGGCGGCAGGCATCCTGCCTGCCGTAGAGGGCCGGCATCTTGCCGCCCGGCTGGGGGGGGGCGGAGTCTCACGGTTTGGGTTTGTCCATTGGTGATCGGGCAGTCGGCCGTCTTATTCCGCCGGGCTGGAAGCACCGGCTCTACGGCAGGCAGAATGCCTTCCGCCACGGGGTAAGCTAGTTAGTTGAGCAATAAACGTTTTCCAAGCGGTGGAGGCGCCTTGCCAATGCTGACGGGGAAACCCTTGCGAGAGGTTGGGGTGACCGACGGGATTCGAACCCGCAACAGCCAGAATCACAATCTGGGACTCTACCATTGAGCTACGGCCACCGCTCGCGTGCGGGAACTTAGGGACTTGCGCCCGGCGGGTCAAGCGCCCGCTCACGCTTCGACCAACAATCCGGGGGCCGGCTGGATCACCCGGATCTTCGGATGACGGGCCGCGATCTGTTCGGCAAACCAACCTCGGGCGTCGGCATCACCGTGCCCAAGCAGGACAGTATGAGGCGAAACTTCCCCGACAAAATCGAGCAGTTCACCGCGATTGGCGTGCGCCGAGAGGTCGAAATCCCGCATTTCACAATTGCGCGTCAACTGCCCGCCGCTGGGGCTGAAGAAGAAGGGCTTGCCGACCTGGCTGGCCTTGAGGTGGCCGCCCGGCGTTTCGGGGTCCGCGTAGCCGACGAAGAAAATTCCGTGGCGTTTGTCGCCCATCATGCGGGCGGCGAGGTCATGGGCGGCGGTGTGTTCGCTCATCATGCCAGCGGTGATGACGAAGATGCGGCCCCCGGCGAGTTTCATCGTTTCCGCCTGGCCCTTTTCGAGCACGACGAGATTCAGGGCCTCGTGGAGTTGCAGGTTGCTGTGCAGCCGGTGCGCGCGGTGGGCTTCGAGGTCGTAGATTTCCGTGAAGACGCGGCCCAGACCGCCGATGTAAATGGGCTGGTGCTTGAGCTTGCCGGCACGCATGGCCAGGGCGAGCGCAGCGAGAATCTCCTGCGTGCGCCCCAACGCGAAGGTCGGGATGAGCACGCTGCCCTTGCGTTTAAGCGTTTCGCGGATGGCCTCGATGAGGCGGTCCAGCTCGGCCTCACGGCTGAACGTGGGAGCGACGGCGCGGTTGCCCCGCGTGGTTTCCATGATGAGGACATCGGCCTTCACGTCTTCGAAGCGGGCTCCCTTGAGGATGGTCTGGTCGTGGAAGCAGACGTCGCCCGTGTAGAACAGAGTCTCGCGCTTGCCACGCACGAGGACCCCGGCGGAGCCCAGGGCGTGCCCGGCATCGAAGAACTCCAGCGTGGGCGAAGAGCCGCCGGAACGGGACTTCTGGAAAGCCGCCCATTCGATCTCGCGATTATATTTGAAGCCCTGGAAGAGGGGCGCGATTTCATCCAGTTCCTCGTGGGTGTAGAGCGGGTAATCGGCGACGTCGGATTCCTCGGCCTGGCGCTTCATCACGTTGACCGAGTTGTGCAGCACGCGTTCGACGAGGAAGTAGCTCAGCTCCGTCATCAGGACGTGTGCCCGGCGATGATGCCGTACGGCGACCGGCAATCCGCCGACATGGTCGTGGTGGCAGTGCGTGATGGCGATGGCATCCAGCTCGGTGTCTTTGACCAGATCAAGCAGGGGCAGGCTCTCGCGGCCATCGAGTTTGGGGTGGACGCCGGCATCCATGAGCAGGTGGTGGCCGTCGATTTCGAGCCACCAGGCGCTGGCGCCAATGTCGCTGTCGGGGTTTAGGTTGCGGATTCGCATGACAGGAACAGAACAGGTTTTCCTCGTTTTGGACACTTCAATCTCTCCGCCGGGCTTTCCGGGCGGGAATTTTTCGTTCGGGAGCGGTATTTTTGAACATCGGGTTCAAGACCGCGTCAATCTCACCGAAGTTGGTTTGGTTGTTGGGGTTGGGAGCGGGTGGCGAGCAATCGCTGCCCGCTCCTTCGCTTTTCAATGAGCCGTTTTTACCATTGAGATGCGCCGGATTTGTCTGACGGCCGCCCTGTCGTTTGCGCCCGAATGCGGAAGCGAAAACCGCAGACGACGCGGGTGGCGCGGATAATGAACCGGTGGTGCAAGTTTGCTGCTGGCGGGATCGGTTCCCCATGGCAGCGCCGGAAAACCTTCCCATCTGTGTCATCCGCGACATCCGCGGTTTCAACCTCGGAAGTCGGGTTGAAACGTGGGCTGAGGATTGGCGTCCAAGGCACCGCTCGATTGCCATGAAACAAACTTTGCTCGGCCTGTTGGCCGCATTTTCACTGCCTGCCTGTGTGCTTGCCGCTGCCCCGGAACCCCTCACCCTCAAACTTTGGCCCGCCGGTCCGCCCACGGCCATGAAGCCCAAGTCCGAGGCGACCGCGAAACTCATCCAGTCCTTTGGCGGCGTCACGGCCACCCGGATCAGCGACGTGTCAGACCCGACGATCACTGTGTATCGGCCCGAGCAGCCCAATGGAGCGTCCGTAATTGTCGCTCCCGGCGGCGGCTTCATGTTTCTCTCCTACTCCTTCGAGGGGACGCAGGTGTGCGAGTGGCTCAACACCCTCGGCGTCACCGCCGTGTTGCTCAAGTACCGCACGCCCACGCGCGATGAGACGGACATGTACACCCTGCCGGTGCAGGATGCACAACGCGCCTTGGGTCTGGTGCGCCATCATGCGGCTGAGTGGAAGCTGGACCCCAAGCGCGTCGGCCTGCTGGGCTTTTCCGCCGGGGGCAACCTCGCTGGTCACGCCGCGTGGGATCGCACGCCGCGCACCTATACGCAGCAGGCGGACTTGGACGACCCGCGCGGGCCGGACTTCCTGGTGTTCGTTTACGGCGGTGGTTTCCTGGATGCGACGGACAAGACGAAGTTCCGCCCCGGCTTCAGCGTGCCGGCGGATGCCCCGCCCGCGTTTTTCCTCGTCGCGCACGACGACAAGTCCAACCCCATCGAGGCCGCGATGCTCTACCTCGAATACAAACGGCAGAACCTTTCCGCCGAACTGCACATCTGCGCCAAGGGCGGTCACGGTTTCGGCATGCGAAAGAGCAAAGACCCGATCAGCGAATGGCCCACGCGCTGCGGCGAATGGATGCAGAGCATTGGCCTGCTTACCACCAAACCGTGAAAACCCGCCGACACTTTCTCGGCGCGCTCGGGGCCGGCGTCGCCGTAACGCAGTTGCCTGGTCTGGCCGCCGGGGCGCCTTCGCTGGTTGCCTCCATTGAGAAGATTACCTTGCGCCGGGGCCGCGATGGCAGCGGACCGACGTGGTTTCATCCGCGTGCGTGCGTGGTGCCGGGCGCGGATGGCGCGACGGTGTTCATGACGCTGCAACCCATTTCCGGCTCGGATTACTTCGGGCCGGTGCATTGGATGACCTCGCGGGACCTGGGCAAGACGTGGACGGACCCGCAACCCGTGCCCCCGCTGGGCCGCGTGAAGCAGGGTGCCGGTCCCATGGAAGAAGGCGTCTGCGATGTCGTGCCCGAGTGGCATGCCCCTACCAAGTCCGTCCTCGCTTTTGGCCATAACGTGTTTTACTCCGGCCCAAAATTCTCCGCCGACCAGCCGCCACGCTGGCCCATTTATGCCGTGTGGCGCGACGGTAAATGGGGGCCACGCCGCAAGCTGGAGTGGAACGATCCGCGCGGGGCCTATATTTACACCAACAACTGCGGCCAACGCATCGTTCTCCCCAACGGCGACATTCAGATGTCCTTCACCTTCGGCGCGACGAAGGCGCAGCCGCGGGCGGTGGCCGGTGTGATTTGCGGATTTGACGGTGAGAGGCTGACGGTGAAGCAAGTCGGCGAACCGATCACCAATCCGAAGGGCAGGGGATTGCTGGAGCCTTCGGTCACGCAATTTCAGGGGCGCCTTTATTTGACCATCCGCGCCGAGGACAATCGCGGTTATGTCTGTGTTGGTGACGACGGTCTGAAGTGGACCCCGAAGCAGGCGTGGGCCTGGGACAACGGCGAGCCGCTGACACTGTCCACCACCCAGCAGCATTGGCTGCCCCATTCCGACGCGCTGTGGCTCGTTTACACGCGCAAGGACCCGACAAACTTGAACGTCCCCCGCTGGCGCGCGCCGCTCTGGATGGCGCAAGTGGACCCGGTGAAACTTCACTTGGTACGCGACACCGAGCGGGTCGTGCTGCCACTGGTGGGTGACGGGGTGAACGCAGCGGATGAAGTGGCTTACAGCGGTAACTTCCATCCAGTTAACATCAGCCCGGACGAGTCGTGGGTCACCGATGGCGAAATTATCCCCAAACGAGGTTGGAAGGGGGACTTGCTCCTCGCCCGCATCCGCTGGACGAAACCCAACCGGTTGGTGGGTGGGTGAAGTGACCACGCCACGGGTGTCACCCAAGTAAGCAAAGAACTTTTCAGCCGCCCGGCTCCTGTGTTACCAAAACCGCGTGAGCCATTTCCAAGTCCAGCCGCCCAGCGATGTCCGACCGCACCACACGGTCCTCATCGTGGACGATGACGCCGCCACGGTGGGGCTGCTGGCGGAAATTTTGGAGACGGAGGACTTTGAAGTCTGGAAGGCTTTTACTGCCAAGGAAGCCCGGGCGGTGCTGGCCGAGCGGCAGCCGGAACTCGTGCTGCTGGATGTGAAACTGCCGGATGAAGACGGTCGCAACCTGTGCCATTGGATCAAGTCCGATGCGCGCTTCGACCAGCTCTTCGTCATTCTCATCTCCGGGCTGGAAGTCGGCGTGCAAAGCCGCATCACGGGCTTGAATCTGGGCGCGGACGAATACCTCACCAAGCCCATCCAACCGCTGGAACTCATTGCGCGGCTGCGCTCCTTCCTCCGCATCCGCGAAGCCGCCGAGGCCCTGCGCCGGGCGAACGAACGGCTCGAGGAACGCGTGCTGGAGCGCACCGAAGAATTGCGCCTGGCCAACGGGCAGTTGAAGCAGGCCGCCGAGGAATTGCGCACGCTTACCAGCCGGCTGCTGGAGACACAGGAGCGCGAGCGCCGCCGGCTCGCGCACGAACTTCATGACGAGGCCGGCCAGGCGCTGACGGTGCTGAAGTTCTCCTTCGACAACATCGAGGAAGTGGCGCGGACGCTGGCACCGGAACCCGTGGCGGACGGTCGGGCTGCCCTCACGCGGTTGACCCAGTTGATCCGCAACCTGTGGCAGGAACTGCGCCCCGCGATGCTCGAGGACTTTGGCCTGGTGCCGGCGCTGATCTGGTATTTCGATCGTTACACACCCAGCACCCGCGTGCGGGTGGACTTCCAGCACGAGAGCGTGGATGGCCGGCGCTTTGACCGCGCAGTGGAAACGGCGGCCTATCGCACCGTGCAGGAATGCCTCACCAACGTCGCCCGTCACGCCGGTGTGCTGGATGTCCGGGTGGTGGTCTGGGCCGGACCGGACCTGTTGCAGGTGCAGATCATTGATCAGGGCTGCGGCTTCGATACGAGCGGCGGGCTGAGCCGCAACGGCAGTTGCGGGCTGGTGGGGATGCAGGAGCGGGTGCGTCAGCTTCACGGTACGTGGTCGGTCATTACGCGGCTCGGAGCCGGCACCCGCATCACCGCCGAGTTCCCGCTCACCGAGCCCAAGGCAGTCGCGCCCAACGGTTTTAGCACCATGGACACGCAAATGCTGCGGCCATCCGATTTTGCCGCCGCTTGAAGTCATGACCCGACACTCCATTCTCATTGTTGATGATCATCCGCTGGTGCGACGGGGCATCCGCGGGCTGCTTCAGGCCCAACCTGATTTTCAGGTGGTGGGCGAGGCGTCGGATGGCTTAACCGCGCTGCACCTGGTCGAGCAACATCGGCCGGACGTGGTCATCCTCGACATCGTCATGCCGGTGCTCGGAGGGTTGGAATTGTTACGCGAACTGGGCCAGTCGGCGGTGAAACCCCGGACGGTGGTGCTCTCATTGCATGATGACCCTGCCTACGTGCGACAGGCCATGCGGCTGGGCGCGGCGGGCTATGTGCTGAAACACTCGGCTTCCACGTTTCTGGTTGCGGCAGTACGTGACGCGCTTGCGGGAAGATTCTTTTCGAGCTGCCTGATGCCCAGCGCGGACTCGACGGCACCCGCGTTGGCGGCGCGGCAGCCCGTGGACCGCTCGGAACTGCTGACCAGCGAGGAACGCATGGTGCTGCGTTTGCTGGCCGCCGGGGTGCCCGACGAACAGATTGCGCCGAAACTGGGACACCAGGCACAGGGCGTACCGCGCCTTTGCCGCAACATCGCCCTCAAGTTCGGCCTGTCGGAACCGGCGCAGGTGCGTGAGTTTGCCGCCCGGTGGGTGCGCGAAAACTAGACCCGGAGCGAACATGAAGAAGACTACCATTCTGATTGTGGAGGACCACCCGCTGGTGCGTCGTGGCATTCGCGGACTGTTGCAGGTGCAGCCGGATTTCAAGGTGGTCGGTGAGGCGGCCAACGGCCTGGAGGCTTTGCATCTGGTGGATCAGTTGCATCCCGACGTCATCATCACCGACATCGTGATGCCGGTGGTGGGCGGCCTCGAACTCATGCGCGAACTGGTCACGCAGACGCCGCGTCCCGTTTTCATCGTGCTGTCGCTCTTCGATGAACCGCGCTACGTGCAGGAGGCCACCGATTGCGGGGCGGCCGCCTACGTGCTCAAGCAGTCCGCGCCCACCTACCTCATCACCGCCATCCGCGATGCGCTGGCGGGCCGCTTCTTCTGCACGCCGGCCGTTTCGGGGCCGGCACTGGCGGAGATTCAACAGCGTTTCCGCAAGCAGCCCTGGAACCGCCAGGAACTGCTGACGGACGATGAAAAACTTGTGGTCAACCTGCTCGGCACCGGCTGTCCGCCGGAGGAAATCTCCCGGCGCATTGCGCATCAGCCGCTGCCCTTTCCGCTGGTCTGCCAGAGCATCGTTTTCAAGCTGGGACTCCCCGACCAGGCCGAGCTGCGCCGGTACGCGGAGCAACTGACGGCGAAGCAGAACTGATCGCGCCCGGTCAGAATCAGGCTGGCTTTTGGCAAAATTGTGGCTGGCCGCCCGGCGGTTCGTCGCTGATGATCCTCCCACGATTTGCGTCTGACATTTGAAGTATGAGCCTTGCCACCATCCCGGTTGAAGTAGCCGATCCGATCAATCACCGCATCCTTGCCATCTCCGAGGACCAGTTGCAGGGGTTCCAGACGGACCCGCTCGGTGCGATCGCCCGGCAGGCGGACCTGCCCTTGGAAACGGTCATTGAGCGCATCCAAGCCATGCTCCGCGCGGGGGTCATCCGCCGCGTGCGCCAGACCCTGCTCGCCACGAACCTCGCGCAAGGCGCGCTGGTCGCCTGGGAGGTGCCGCAGGAGAGGCTGGACGCCGCCTTTGACGACCTCTTCGCCAACGACCCATTTTCCGGCCATGTCGTTACGCGCTCGACTGATGCCGCGACCCCCGGCTCGACCTACAAGCTCTGGACGACGCTCAAGATTCCCGCCGGCTATTCGATGCCCCGCCATTGTGAGTATCTCGCGAAGCGCATCGGTGCGGGCCATTTCCGGCTGATGCCGGCGCGGAAGCTCTTTGCGCTCGGCGTTGGTCACACCCGGCGCAAAGGCATGGAACCGGGCAGCAAGGCTGAAGTCCCCGCCGAGGCCACGGATGTGGCAATGGTCACGCTCAATGAGCTGGAATGGCGCATCCTCGAAGCCGTGAAGCGCGAGTTCAAGGCGGAGGAGCTGGTGCCTGACTTGTGGGCCGCGCGCGCCGTCGAAGCGGGCGTTCCGTTGAAGACCTTCCTGGAAGTTGCGGCCGATTTCAACGAGCGCAAGATCATCGGGCGCTTCTCCACCTTCCTTGAGCACGTGAAGACCCTCACCACCGGCGAGAAAGTCACGAAGTTCAACGCGCTCTTCCACTGGGCCGTTCCGCCGGGCCGGGAGATCGAGGCCGGGCGCGAAGTGGGCCGGCATCACATCATGACGCACGCCTACTGGCGCGAGGGTGGCCCGGAGTTCCGGAACGTAAACGTCATGGGGGTGGCCCATGGCACAGACAAAGCGCTCGTGCTCGCGCACAAGGCGGCCATCGACGCGCATCTCGCCAGTCTCGGCATCACGGTCAGTTATACGAACGTCTTCTGGGGCGGACGCAGCGAAATCAAGCCCAGCGAAATCTCGCCCAACGCCTACCGCGAGTTCTGCCGCGCCAATGGTCTCGATCCTGAGCGCATGAAGCTCCAGCCCGGCGAGGCAATGATCGCCGGGTGACCGGTGTCCGGTCCCATGTCCGATCACCGGCTCCATCGCAGCCTCCGGGCCACCTTTCTGGGCATGGCGGTTAACACCGTTCTTTCCGTGGGCAAGATGGGGGCGGGCTTCATTGGCCATTCTCACGCGTTGATCGCTGACGGCGTCGAGTCCCTCGCCGATATTTTCAGCTCGGTTATTGTCTGGCGCGGCATGGTCATTGCGTCCGAGCCGGCGGATGCCGATCATCCCTACGGCCACGGCAAGGCCGAGCCGCTGGCAGCCGCAATGGTGGCCATCATGCTCCTGCTGGCCGCGCTCTGGATCGCCGTCCACTCCGCGCAGGAGATCTTCCGCCCGCATGAGGTGCCGGCGGCCTGGACCCTGCCGTTGCTGCTCGTCGTCATTGTGATCAAGGAAACGCTCTTCCGGTTCGCCTTCCAGGAAGGCGCTGCCATCGAGAGCACGGTGGTCCAGAGCGATGCCTGGCACCACCGGGCCGACGCCATCACCTCCCTGTGCGCGGCGGTGGGCATCACCGTCGCCTTGGTTGGCGGCCCCCGCTTCGCGGCGGCGGATGATGTCGCCGCGCTGATCGCTTCCGGAATTATTGCGTGGAACGGTTGGCGATTGCTGCGGCCTGCCTTTGGTGAATTGATGGACGCCGCCCCGCGCCTTGCCGAAGCGGAGGAGATCCGCCTGATCGCCGCCGGAGTGTCCGAAGTCCGCCTCGTGGAGAAGTGCCTCATCCGCAAGATGGGCTGGCACCTCTACGTGGACATGCACGTGCATGTGGACCCGCAGATGAGCGTGGAGCGTGCCCACCGTATCGCGCATGAAGTGAAGGATCGCGTGCGGGAGAAACTCCCCAAAGTCCGCGACGTGCTGGTGCACATCGAGCCGGGTCGGTAGGGAAAACCCAGGCCGAGGGCAGCACCCCGAAGCCGAGAGGTTTGGGCGCGGGCGACCTGAAGTTGCCGCGAACCGGAGCGCCGATCTCCGATCCGGCGCGTTGGAGGAAAGGACGAGCGCGCCGGGTCGGAGACCGGCGCTCCGAATCACGGCGGGCTGTCTGTCCCCTGTCCGCCGCCTATTTTTGCTCGCCATCCGGTCAAAATCTGGCCAAGTAAACGGCGCGTGAACTTCCTCGGGTCCATTTGCCGGGCGGGTCTCCTCACTGTCGTGGGGTGGCTGCTCCTTGGCGTGCAGGTGCAGGCACAAGGGAAGTTCGCAGCGTCCAAGGAAAAGCCTTTTGCCAACGGCCTGGGCATGAAGTTCGTCCCCGTGCCGGAGACACGCATCCTCATGAGCATTTACGAGACGCGCGTAGCGGATTACATGCCCTTCGCGGACTCGTTCACCAAGAACGACTGGGCTGCATTGGGCTACATCGGCAAGACGAATCACCCCATCTGCAACGTGACTTGGGAGGAAGCAGCGGCGTATTGCCGGTGGCTCACGGAGCGCGAGCGCAAGGCGGGCACCATCGGCAGCAAGGACCGTTACCGTCTACCCACCGATGCCGAGTGGAGCGCGGCGATGGGCAAGAGCAAGTTCCCGTGGGGCGAGACCTGGCCCAAGATGGCCGACTGGCCCAAGCTGCCCGGCTACAAGCCCGGCGACGGTGACAACACGGCTCCGGTGGGGAGCTTTGCGCCGAACGCTTTCGGCATTTACGATCTGGGCGGCAATGCGTTCGAGTGGGTGAACGACTGGTACGTGAAGACGATGAACGATCCGAAGATTCACCAGGAGGACAAGAAGCTCAAGGAAGACGGCGGGGGCCACAAGTTCAAGGTGTTGCGCGGCGCGTCGTGGGTGTTCTGGGACCCGGTGAGCGTGCAGAACGCCTGTCGGCACATTGCACTGCCAAACGGGCGCGGGGGACTGTACGGCTTCCGTTGTGTGCTGGAACCGGATGGTGAGAAGTGAATGAATTTTTGATAATCGATGAGCGGGAATATTAGCAAGAGCATGAGTATGAGTATGAGCCGAAGGCTTTTGAGCGCTTTCAGTTCAACTCATGCTCCTACTCTTATTCCTGCTCATCCTCTTAATCCCAATCTATCATGCCTGGCTTCCTAAAATGCGATTGCGAGCACTGCGGCGGCCGCATCGAATATCCGGCGGAGGCCGTGGGTGTGAATGCGACCTGCCCGCACTGCCAGCAGGAGACACCGCTCAAACTGGACAGCGGCGATGACGCGGAGACCGTGACGGTGGGCGGTGGCAAGGCCAAGCTGGTCATCGGCGTGGTCGTCGCCAGTCTGGTGGCGGTGGGGGCGCTGGCTGGCGCGCTTGTGTGGGTGAAGCACAAGGCGGCCCAGAAGGAACCTTCCGCTGCGGTGAGCCCGGCGGCTGGAAAAGCGGAGAAGCCTGAAAAGAGCGGAGCCGCCGTCGTGACGGCCAATTCCTCCGCCCGCGTGCAGCTGGACCCGCCGAAGGAAGTAACTCCCGTCATCTTCAAGTTCCAAAGCGGCCTCACCGGCGCCCAGATCAAGCATGGACGCGAACTCTTCGGCGGGGCCTGCACGGAGTGCCACCGCCAGTATGATCCCGCCACCTACAACGAGACGGAGTGGGAGCGCACCATCGGCGGCATGCGCGGCAAGGCCAAGCTCAAGGGCGGCGAGAGTGCGGCGCTGGATACTTTTGTCCGCACGGTGCGGAATTGACGGCAGGTGAAAAGTGTCGCACGAAGGTGGCGAAGGAAGGCTGGTCTGAGAAGGGTTTGATTGACCAGTGGACAATCCATTTCACCTTGGCACTAAGTCGATCAAATATGGGCGCAGCTATTGCAGCACGACGCGGAATTTATCCTTGTCGATGACGTACTGCCGGCCGGCCGGCGGAGTGGGCACTTTGGAGATGAAACGCGCTTTGGCCAGTTCCTCCAGGCTTTCCGGTGCCCGGCCGCGCGAAGTAACCCAAGCTTGGACCGCTTCATTCATTTCCGCCAGGGTCGGCTCCTTGGCGTTGACATCGACGGGAGGGGGTGGTGGAGGCGGCACTGGCTTTTGCCGTTTGCAGGCGACCAACGAGGTGAGGCAGAGCAGACCAATGACGAGGAGGCGCATCACAATTATGCCCAGACGGCTACTATTGTTTGTCCCACAAGGCTCCCGGGGCACCGGCGGCCAGTTGCATGCCGGTATCGCTGGGTCTCATCAGCTCGGAATGGCCATCCACGAAGCCAACCGGGGCACGCTTGTTATGCCGGGCGACCATCCGCACTGCATCTGACGTAAACCATGGAGTATTGGATGGTGCGCGCATGTAAATGGTCGCCGACTGGGGCGTTTCCACCCATTGGTCCGGGTCCACCTGGGCGGGATTGCTGACGAGTCCGGCGTCGGAAAAGACAAGTGACTCTGAAGGTTTTGCCACATCGACTTCACGTATCCGGCTCGTGGAGCCGGCCGGCAGGGTGAGGCCGAACTCGGGATGATTCATGGCAATGCCCAGCATGTTGGGATTGTTGGCGGTCCCACCGGCGTTGATCGTGGCGGGATACTGCAAGGCGGAACAGTCGAACGTTTTGGGATTATTGGGGACGTAATTGTTCAGCTTGTCCGGCCACCAGATGGTGGCAGCGCCGCTCTGTACCAGGCTTGCGGCCGAAGACACCTCATCGGCTTGCCGGGGTTGACGCCACAGAAACACGAAGGTGGTGTCGTTGTCTTCCAGATACATTTTGGAAGCGAGCGAGACCTGGCGGTTGTTATTCAGGCACTGAATTCCTTTGGCCTTGGCCTTGGCCTTGGACAGCGCCGGCAGGAGCATGCCCGCCAGGATCGCAATGATGGCGATGACCACCAACAGCTCAATCAGGGTGAAGCCGGCGCGTCGATGCGCTGGCTGGCAGCGGTTCCGGGTAAACGCTTGCATGGCAGTGGGGAGAATTAGGCATGGCTGCGGGCCTTTGTCCAGCGGCAACCGGACTCCGGGCAGCCCGATTTCTGCCTTTCCTATTGCGGCGGAGTTCCGCATTTTTTGGGCATGTTCGCATTTCGCCTTCGGGACTTGCTTCCCGCCGCCATCGTTTGTACGGCAGGTTTTACGGCGGCCTTCTCCTTCGCCCAGCCTGCGCCCAAGACCCGCGTGACCTATTCCGAGGCTTACGGGAAGAACGGCGCGCAGCCTGAGCTTACAGCGAAGGATTTGCCGCGTTTCCCCGCCATCGAACCGGCGAAGGTGCAGGAAACATTCCAGGTGAAGAAGGGTTTCCGCATTGAGTTGGTCGCCGCCGAGCCGCTGGTGACGAGTCCGGTGACAATGGCCTTCGACGAAAACAGCCGGTTGTATGTGGTCGAGATGGTGGATTACTCCGAGCGGCGGGATGAGACGCCGCACCTGGGCCGTATCCGCCTGCTCGAGGACACGGATGGCGACGGCAAGTTCGACAAGTCTACCATCTTTGCGGACAACCTCCCGTGGCCCACGGCGATCATCTGTTACAACGGCGGCGTCTTCGTCGGCGCAACCCCGGACATCATCTGGCTGAAGGACACCAAGGGCGATGGCAAGGCGGATGAACGCAAGGTGGTCTTCACCGGCTTCGGCAGCGGCGCGGCGCGGCTCAACGTGCAGGCGTTGATCAACTCCTTCAACTGGGGCCTCGACAACCGCATCCACGGCGCGACCGGTCCCATCGGCGGCAATGAGGTGAAATCCACGGCGACGAATGGCGGCCCGGCGCTCGATCTGCGCGGGCGGGATTTTGCCTTCGATCCGCGCAGCATGAGAATCCAGGCCGAGGCGGGCGGCGGGCAATACGGCCTGTCGTTCGACAGTGTGGGCCGCAAGTTCGTGTGCAGCAACAGCGACCACTTGCAGATGCTGCTCTTTGATGGGCGCTACGCGGGGAGGAACCCGGCGTTCTCCATGCCCAGCCCGCGCATCAGCATTGCGGAGGATGGTCCGGCGGCGGAGGTGTTCCGCATCAGCCCGGACGAGCCGTGGCGCATCGTGCGCACGCGCTGGCGCATCAGCGGCGTGGTGCCGGGGATGGTCGAGGGCGGCGGTCGGGTGTCGGGTTACTTCACGGGAGCCACAGGCGCGACGATTTATCGCGGCAACGCCTATGGCCCGGCGTTTGTGGACAATGCCTTCATCGGAGATGCGGGCGGCAACCTCGTGCACCGCAAGGTGCTTTCGCCTAATGGCGTGGCGCTGACCGCCCGGCGTGCTGCCGATGAACAGGACATCGAGTTCGTGGCCTCGCGCGACACGTGGTTCCGGCCGGTGCATTTTCAGAACGCACCGGATGGCTGTCTCTACATCGCGGACATGTATCGCGAGGTGATCGAGCATCCGTGGTCAATTCCCGAGGCGATCAAGAAGCACATCGACCTGAACAGCGGCAATGACCGGGGCCGCATTTACCGTGTCGTGCCGGAGAATTTTCAGCAGCCCAAGCTGCCAAAGCTCGGCTCGGCGACGACGGCGCAACTGGTGGCCAACCTGGACAGCGCGAATGGCTGGACGCGGGATACTGCGGCACGGCTCCTTTACGAGCGGCAGGACCGCCGGGCAGCGCCCGAACTGGAGGCCCTGCTTGGCAAAGCCAAGTCCGCCGTGACGCGCATCCATGCGCTCCATGCGTTGCAGGGCCTGCTCGTGCTGGATGCCCGGCATCTGACCGCAGGTCTTTCTGATGTGGACGAGCGCGTGCGGGAACACGCGGTGCGCCTGTGCGAACCGGCTTTGACCGGTACGCGTGGGGCCGGTCCGTTGAGCGAGAAGCTGCTCGCCATGACCAAGGAGATTTCGCCGCGCGTGCGTTATCAGCTTGCCTTTACGCTTGGCGAAGTACGCAGCCCGGCCCGGCCTGGTGCGCTTGCGGAGCTGATCCGCCATGATGCCACCAGCGCCTACATGCGGGCCGCCGTGCTGAGTTCGCTAACCGAGGGAGCCGGGGAGGTTTTTGCCACCCTGGTGCGGGACGTGCGTTTCCGCAGCCAGCCCGGCAGCGAGGAGTTTCTCCGGCAGCTCGCCGAACTGATCGGCGCACGCAACGTGTACACCGAAGCCAGGCCGGTCCTGGAATTTGCTGCGAAACCTGATCCTGCCGCTCCCATCGCGACGTGGGTGCGGGCGATGGGTGACGGCGCAGTCCGCGCGGGCACCACGCTTACGGCGTTGGACAAGCTGGGGTATTTGAAAAGCGTCTTCGCCAACGCCGCCAAGACCATCGGCAATGAAAAGGCTGCCGAGTCCGCGCGCGTGCAGGCGGCGCAACTCCTCGCCCTCACGAGCTACACCGAGTCCGGCCCGAAGCTGGTGCCACTGCTGGATTCTCCGTCGGAGCCGCTGCGGCTTGCCGCGCTGGGTTCACTGGTTCGTTTTTCTGCGCCGGAAATTGGCGGCGAACTGGTGAAGCGCTGGAAGGATTTCCCCCCCCGCGTGCGCACCGAAGCGCTGGCCGCGCTGATCACGCGACCCGAGCGGGCGCAGGCGTTGTTGAAAGCCATCGAGTCAGGGGATGTGAAGACCTCGGACATTCCCGCCGCGACCGCGAAGTCGCTGCTGGCCAGCAAGGACAAGACCGTCGCCGCGCTGGCCGTGAAGGTGTTCCCGCCGGCCCCCAAACCGGCCGATGTTTTGAAGACCTTCCAGCCCGCGCTGGATTTGCGCGGCGATGCCGCCCGGGGCAAGGCCATTTACACGGAGCGTTGCGTCTCGTGTCATCGCACCGGCAAGGAAGGGTTCGCCCTTGGCCCGGATTTCGTCACGGTGAAGACGGTCGGGAAGGAAAAGCTGTTGAGCAGCATCATTGATCCCAACGCCGAGGTCGCCCCGCAGTATATCGCCTTTCAGGTGGATACGAAGGACGGCGAGAGCTACACCGCGCTGATCGGCAACGAAACGCCCAGCGACGTGACGCTGCGCATGGCCAACGGCCAGGACGTCACGCTCTCCCGCGCGAAGGTCAAGGGCATGAAAAGTTCCGGCCAATCCCTCATGCCCGAAGGCCTCGCCGCCAATCTGACCCCGCAGGCGATGGCGGATTTGCTGGAGTTTATTGTCACGGCGGATGCGCCGAAGTGAGGGGAGCCAGTGTTCAGCATTCAGTGGGCTCAGCCATGGTTGGGTTGCTGAACACTGATTACTGAATACTGATTACTAGCCACTGTCACCTTGCTTCCTCCGACTCGCCGCCCACACCATCTGCCATGCACGTTTACGACCACCCCACGTTTCACATGGCCTGCCAGCAGTTCGATCTGGTGGCGGACCGGCTGGATATTCCCACGAATGACCGGGACCGGTTGAAGTATCCCAAGCGCGCGCTCACCGTGGCCGTGCCGGTGCGACGCGATGACGGGAAGGTGGAGGTCTTCGCCGGCTATCGCGTGCAGCATCACCTCGCGCTCGGCCCGACCAAGGGCGGCATGCGTTATCACCCGGATGTGACACTCGGCGAGGTCGCCGCGCTGGCCATGTGGATGAGCTGGAAGTGCGCGCTGATGAACCTGCCATACGGCGGTGCCAAAGGCGGCGTGGCCTGCGATCCTTCGCAGATGTCCATTGGCGAATTGGAACGGCTCACGCGCCGCTTCACGCAGGAACTGGTCTCGTTCATCGGGCCGCAGATTGACATTCCCGCGCCGGACCTGGGCACCAATGAACAGGTCATGGCGTGGATGATGGACACCTATTCCGTCCACGCGGGCCACGCCACGCCGGCCGTCGTCACGGGCAAGCCGGTCGCCATCGGGGGCTCGCTCGGCCGGCGTGAGGCGACCGGTCGCGGGGTGGGCTATCTCATCAGCCGGGCGATGGACACCATCGGCCTCAATGCCAACGAGGCGACGGCGGTGGTGCAGGGGTTCGGCAACGTCGGCTCCGTCACGGCCTTTTCCCTCGCACGTTACGGCGTGAAGATCATCGCGGTAAGTGATGCATTCGGCGGCACGTACAACGCGGCGGGGCTGGATTTGGGCAAGCTGCAGGAGCACGTTGCGCGCACCAAGACTGTGGCGAACTTCCCCGAAGGCGAAAGCATCACCAACGAGCAGTTGCTCACCACGCCCTGCGATATTTTGGTGCCGGCGGCGATGGAACGGCAGATCACAGCGGCCAATGTGAATCAGATCCAGTGCCGCATTCTTGCCGAAGGCGCGAACGGTCCGACCACCCCGGAGGCGGATGTGGTGCTGGACCAACGGCCCGAGGTTTTCGTGATTCCGGATATCTTGTGCAACGCCGGCGGCGTGGTGGTGAGCTACTTTGAGTGGGTGCAGGACTTGCAGAGCTTTTTTTGGACGGAGACGGAGATCACCGACAAACTGTTCCGTCTGCTGGAAAGCGCCTTCAACCAGACCCTGACCTTGAGCCGGAAGCAGAAAATCTCGATGCGCATGGCCGCGCTCTCACTGGGTGTCAACCGGGTGCGCGAGGCGAAGAAACTGCGCGGACTGTTCCCGTGATAGCGCCGGAAAGGAACGTAGGAGATAATTTATCAGGAACGCAGGAAAGGAACGCCTGAGTTGTCCTGGGTGTTATTCTGAAGCCTGAATTTAAAGGAGGCTTCTTCCGCCAGCTCCAAGCATGGAGTCAGTACATCAACCGCGACCTTCGCCCGATCCTTTCCTGCCTTCCTGCTTTCCTGATTCAGAATGGTGGCCTCAGGGCGGTGGTTGCGGGGCAGGAGCGGGTGGCGCTGGCGCTGGAGTCGGAGTTGGAGTCGGAGCAGGAGCAGGAGGGGTGGCGGCGGCGAGTTCCTCGGGGAGGATCACCACGGCGATGCGGCGGTTCTTGGCCCGGCCTTCGGGGGTTGCGTTGTCGGCGACGGGATGGAATTCGCCGTAGCCCAGCGCGCCGAGCTGTTTCGGATTCACTCCGGCTTGTTCGTGCAGGAAACGCACGGCGGCCGTGGCCCGGGCGGTGGAGAGTTCCCAGTTGCTCGGGAAGCGCCCGCGGGCCGCCGCTCGGATGGGCACGTTGTCCGTGTGGCCGATGACGTGGATGGCGCGGTTGGTGTGCGCGGCCAGCACGGCCGCGAGCCGGCGCAGGATTTCCTGTCCCTCGGACTTAACGGCGGCTTCGCCGGAATCGAAGAGCACGTGGTCAAGGATGTTGACCGTGAGCTTGCCTTGAAGCTGGGAGATGGTGATGTCCTTGGACTGCAGGGCGGCGCGCATTTCCTCCTCCAGGGTGTTCTTGGACTTGGAGGCGGTCTGCATCTCCTTCTCGGCGGCCGCGAGCTTTGCGTTCAGGTCGGTGGTTTCGGCCTTGGCGGAGTCGAGGTCTGCCTTGGCAGTGTCGAGGTCTGCCTTGGCAGTGTCGAGGTCTGCCTTCAGCGCGATGGCCTGGGCGGCATTCGATTCTGCGGCCTTGCGGGCGTCTTCCAGCGCGGCCTGCGCGGCGGCCAGTTCGGTGCCACGCTTCCACGCAGTCCAACCCAGTCCCCCCAGCACCAGCAGTGCGGAGAGAATCGACGGAACGATCCAGGTGCTCTTCGGCATGCGCGCAACCTACTGGACGGTTCCATCCGGGCAAGCGGGAAGTGATTCAACGTATTGCCAGAATGCACGCAACCAAGTAGGCTGACTGGTGTTGAAGCCAGCAGACATCGCATGAACATGAAACGCGCGAACCAACTTGGGTGGCTGCTGGCCGCCGTCTTGGCGGCTGCCGTCACGGTGCGGGCGGATGTGGTGGGTGATTACAAAATCATCCTTGAACGCAACCCGTTCGGCCTGAAGCCGCCTCCGGCCCCGGTGATCGCGACGAATCCGCCCCCGCCAGAGGTTCCTACCAACTACAAGCTCAGCGGCATCACTGCGCTCTTCAAGCCGGCCCGGGCGATGTTCGTGAACCAGGTGCCGGGCAAGCCAACGCCTGAATATATCAGCCTCTCGGAAGGCCAGCGGCAGGGCAGTCTCGAAGTCCTGGCCGGTGGCATCGACCTGAAACGAGGCTCCGTGCGGGTTAAAATTTCCGGCGAAGAGCGTACCTTGTCCTTCGAGAAGGACGGGCTGAAAGCGGCTGCCGGTCCCGCGATGCCGGGTCCGGGCGGGGCCATGCCGATGAATCCCGTGCCCGCGCGGCCCGGCGGGGGCATGGCGATGCCGACTCCGATCTTTCCGGTGCCCCCGGCGAATCCGGCCGGCAACCAGCAACAGCCTTTACCGGGTCGCTTTGGAGTGCCGGGAGGCGCGGGCCTGCCCGGAGCGGGCGGAGTGGTGCCGGTTGATTCCACGCCGAGTCCGACGCGTCCCCTGCGAACCATCCCGGTCAACGGTGCAACTTCACTCCCAACGCCGCCAGATCACGGGGAAGTCGACCCACTGAAGCAAGGCCTGCTGATGGAGGCCAACAAGATCATCACCGCTCCGGCGGTTGCAAATGGTCAACTGCCTCCCCTGCCACCGACCGATTTCACCGGCAAATAATAGCTATCCCGCAATCCATCCGCCGCCAACCACGAGGTCATCCTGATAGAACACGCATGCCTGTCCCGGCGTGACGGCGCGTTGGGCCTCGTGCAGTTTTACCTGCGCCCCGCCATTGCTGGTGGGCGTGATGGTGGCGGGCGTGCCGGGGTGATTGTAACGGATCTTGGCCGTGACTTCGATTGACTCCGGCGGCGTTTCGAACGGAATCCAGTTGCAGCGTTCCACGCGGAAAGTGTCCCGGTCCAGCAAGGTGTCGTCACCCACAATCACCCGGTTCCTCGCCGCGTCCAGTTCGATCACGTAAAGCGGTTTGGGCGCGGAAAGCCCCAGTCCCTTGCGCTGGCCGATGGTGTAGAACTCGATCCCGTCGTGCTCGCCAAGCTTGCGTCCATGGACATCCACGATGTCGCCGCGATGCCGGGCTGCGAGTTTGGCCGATTCGAGGAACTTCCCGTAATCGTTGTCGGGTACGAAACAGATTTCCATGCTCTCCGCCTTGTCGGCGGTCTTCAGGTGACACTCACGGGCCAGGTCACGGGTGTCGGTCTTGGTCATGCCACCGAGCGGAAAGATCGTGCGCTCCAACTGCCATTGTTTGAGCGAGAAGAGGAAATAGCTCTGGTCCTTGCGCGGGTCGCGGCCACGTTTGAGCAGGGTGCGGCCCGTCGTGGAGCACTTCTCCGTGCGTGCGAAATGACCGGTGGCGATGAGCTGCGCGCCGAGCTGGTCCGCGCGATGCAGCAACGTGCCGAACTTCAACCGCTCGTTGCACATCACGCAGGGATTCGGGGTGCGGCCGGCTTTGTATTCCTCCGCGAAGTAGGCGATGACCTGCTTCTGAAACTCCGCCGACTCGTCCACGAGGTAATAGGGAATGCCGAGCTGATGCGCCACCGCGCGTGCGTCCTTCACGGCCTCTGGCCCGCAGCACTTATCCTCCGCGCGGTTCACGCAGTCCTGCGGCCACAGCTTGAGCGTCACCCCCACGAGGTCGAAATCCTGTTCCAGCAACAAGGCCGCCGCTGCTGAGGAGTCCACTCCGCCGCTCATTCCAATCATCACCCGCGTTTTCTTTGGTTCCGACACGTGGCGGAAGGTAGGCAATGAAGGCAGGAGAGTAAAGCGGGGGACAAATTACGGGCGGGCCGCAAGCTTTCGTAGCGCGGGCAGCCCTGCCCGCGCTACGGCGCGTCACTCCTTCGTCACTGTCTCGTCGAGGTTCAACAACAGCAGGCCCAGGCTGGCCCACGCGGCGTGTTCAGCGACCGGGAGTTTTTCGTCCCGCTTGGACTCGCCCACGGCGAGGAGTTTTAGCGCGTCGTCGTTATCAGCATTGTAGTGCTGACGCAGCGAGCCAAGCCGGGTGAGGAGAATCTTTTCCTCGCCGGTCGAGGGCTTGCGGGCGGTGACGAGGCGGAAGGCTTGTTCCAACCGGGCTGCGTCGGTGTTGCCCCCGCCTTGCAGGACGCGCTCGGCCAGCGCCCGGGCGGCTTCGACGTAGGTGATGTCGTTGAGCGTGGCCAGGGCGTGGAGCGGAGTGTTGGTGCGGGGCGACTTGACGGCGCAGTTCTGACGCGTGGCGACATCAAAGAAGATGGTCGGGCCGACGATGCGCCGCCAGAAGACATACACGCTGCGGCGGTAGAGCGCGTCGCCGTGGTCCTGCACGTAGCGCTTGTTTCCGAAGGTGGCATCTTCCCAGATGCCGGAAGGCTGGTAGGTTTTGACGGGCGGGCCGCCCAGTTTCTCGGTCAGCAATCCGCTGGCAGCAAGCGCTTGATCACGCAGCATCCACGAGGGCATGCGGAATCGCGGACCACGTGACAGGAGACGGTTCGCCGGATCGAGTTGGTACAGCGTGTCCGTGCTGGTGCGCTTGCGTACGTCCGCAGGGAGCGGCGCGTCCTTCGAGGACTGGCGGTAGGTCGCGCTGGTCACCAGGAGCCGGACTAGTTGCTTCACGTCCCAACCGGTGCGGACGAATTCTGTGGCCAGCCAGTCGAGCAGCTCGGGATGCGACGGTTTTTCGCCCTGCACGCCGAAGTCCTCGGCGGTTTTCACCAGACCGGTGCCGAAGAACTGCTGCCAGAAGCGGTTCACCGTCACGCGGGCGGCGAGCGGGTTGGCCGGTGAAACCAGCCAGCGCGCGAGGTCCAGCCGGTTGGTGGGTGATGGTTGGGAGTTTGGAGTTTGGAGCTTGGAGCTTGGGATCAGCGCGGCGGGAAAGGCGGCAACCGCCTTGTCGGTCGGTTTGTTGTACGCGCCCCGGACGAGCATGAAGGTGTCGCGCGGTTGCTTCATGTCTTCCATCACCATGACGCGGGGAACGGACTTGTTGAAATCGTCGCGTGTCTCCATCGCCTTCACGAGCTGGTTCAACAGCTTGGCGTGGTCGCGTGGCTCCTTGTCGGTGCGGAATTTCGCGAGGCTGCGGAGCTGGGTGAGATTGCGGGCCGCCGCTTTTTGCTTCAGGGCGGCGAACGGTTCTGCGGGATAATCTTTCGCATCGGGCGAGTCTGACGAGGGCTTCCCGTCCGGGCGGGAGAACACCGTCAGTTCGAGTTTGTCCACGTCCTCGCCGAGCCGTTTCACGTCCTCGCCGAGTGCCTTGAGCTTCTCGGTCTGTTCGGGCGTGGTGAAGTCCATGACCGGTGCGGTCTGCGGGTTGCCGCCGCCGCCGGTGACGGGTGTCTGGTTGAAGAACGCGACGAGGCCGTAGTAATCGCGCATCGTGTAGGCGTCGAACTTATGGTCGTGGCAGCGCGAGCAGTTCATCGTCGCGGCCAGCCAGATGGTGCCGACGGTCTCGGCCTGTTCGAAGAGATACTCGATGCGGTTCTCTTCGGCGATGCGTCCGCCTTCGCCGTTGATCATGTGATTGCGCACGAAGCCGGTGGCCAGCTTTTGATCGCGGGTGGCGTCCGGCAGCAGATCGCCGGCGAGCTGCCAGATGGTGAACTGGTCATAGGGCAGGTTTTCGTTGAACGCGCGGATCGCCCAGTCACGCCACGGCCACATGGTGCGTTCGCCATCGCCTTGGTAGCCGTTGGAGTCCGCGTAGCGCGCGGCATCGAGCCATTCCCAGACCATGCGCTCGCCGTAACGCGAGCTGGCGAGGAGGCGGTCCACGAGCGTTTCATAAGCCTTGGGCGACTGGTCCGCGAGGAACGCATCCACTTCCTGCGGCGTGGGCGGCACGCCGGTGAGATCGAGCGTCACGCGACGGATGAGCGTTTCGCGCGGGGCTTCGGGTGAAAGGTGGAGTCCTTCCTTCGCGAGGCGGTCGGCGATAAAGGCATCAAGTGAATTGCGAATTGGGAATGGCGAATTGCGAATTACCGGAACCGGCGGCTGAACCGGCGGAGTGAAGGCCCAGTGCGTCGCGTAAGGGGCGCCGGCGTCAATCCATCGCCGGACGATTTCGATCTGCGCTGGCGTGAGTGTCTTTTTGGACTTTGGCGGCGGCATCACATCGTCCGCGTTCTTGGTGACGAGGCGTTTGAGCAGTTCGCTCTGTGCGGCTTTGCCGGGAATCACGATGGGCTTCTGGAGACGGAGCAGGCCGTCCTTGGTATCCAGCCGCAGCTTGGCTTCGCGGGCTTTTTCATCCGGGCCGTGGCAGTGGAAACAGTTCTCGGACAGAATGGGCAGCACCTCGCGGTTGAAGTCCACGGTTGGCCCCGAGGCAGGCGCGGCTCCGAGCGTCGTCACGGACAGGACGGTGGCAACGAGGCCCCGGCAAAATTGTGTCAAACGAGTCATCTTGATTCAGGAATCAGACGCCAGAGTAGCGCGCAAACTTTAGGTTGAAACGGGGAAAATCATTCATTCAGAAATCCGTTGACGCACAGAAATGGCAGGAGGATGGTCACAGAGTTGGATAGACAGAACCGTTGACAACACCGCCATGAAATTCTCCGGCGATCCTGTTGGTCCGAGCGGCCTCCGCCCGCTCCGAAGCACCGCCTTCACCCTGATCGAACTGCTCGTCGTCATCGCCATCATTGCGATTCTGGCAGGAATGCTGTTGCCGGCGCTGGCGAAGGCCAAATCGAAGAGCAAGGCCACGGTTTGTCTCAATAACATGAAACAGATGGGCATTGCCTCGGTGCTTTACGCGGAGAGCAACGACGACCGGGTCACCAAGATGATCGACAACTTCATGAACGGGGCGGTTTCCGCGCTGATGCCCCCGGGCACGGTGATCCTTACCAATACCATTGGTGGGAATCCGGCCACTTGGTGGGTGGATTTGCTGCGGCCCTATTCGAGCGCAACTTTCAAAAGTTCCCAGTGCGCTGATTTTCAGTTCGCCGGAAAAGGTCCGGCCTCGCTGGGTATCGGCATGGGCTATCCGGAGCTGGGTATTTCCTATCAACCGGGGGCCTACAATGGCTCTTACGCAGCTCCGATTCGTGTGGCCCAGATCAGCAAGCCGGCGATCACCATCTACGTCGCGGATTGCGCGACGGCCGCCACCGCCAGCCTCACTGACCCCAACGCGGACGCCTGGGTGGAGAACACCACCAGTCCGACGCTGCAAGCCGCATTCTGGCTGACCCCCACCACGACGGTCGCTCCCTATTGGACAACCTATCCCGACCAGACCCGGCTCATCGCCCGGCACAATGGTCGCGCCAATCTTGCCAAGATGGATGGCCACATCGAAAGTGCGCGGGCCAGCGACGTCGGCTGGCAATATCCGAGTGGGGACTCACGGGCCATGTGGGCCAAGTAGTCTGCGTTTACTGGTCCACCAGTTGCACCGCAGACTTCTTTGCGTCCAGGACGTATTTCTTCCCCGGTGGCGGGGTCGGCAGGCGTTTGATAAAGCCCGACTTCACCAAGTCATCCAAGGCTGCCGGGTCCTTCAATTGCCCCATCGTGTAGGCGCGCACGGCCTCGTTGAGCGCCTTCAAATCTGCTTCGGGATTGGGCGGCATGGCCGGCGCCTCCGGTGCGGACGACTCGGCCGCCTTGCGCTTGCAGGCGGTCAATGGCAGGACAGCCAGCAAGGCACAAAGCAGGAGGCGGTTCATAGGGGAATTACTTTTTCGCCGGCGTCGGCGCGGCCACCTGCGGCATCTTCGCATCGGTCCATTTGTCCGTGCGGAAGGGCGAAGCAGGGAGGCCGGCGGCGTTGGCGAGATTGGGCTCGGCCAGTTCATGCCAGCCGAAGCGGACGGCCACGGGCTTGCTTACGCCGGGCGCGCTGACCACGACGCTGTTGCCGGAAACTTCGGCCTTCGCTTCGACGAACTGCTTGTCCTCGCCGGCGATGGTGAACCAGCTCAGCGGCTGGCCGTTCAACGACTTGAGGCCGCCCTCGGCGTTCTTGAACGAGAGGTGCGCCTTGTCGCCTTCCACCTTCAACGAGTCGAAGAGCGGGCTGGCGTAGCTGGTGATGGACTGGTTGTAGGTCTTCGCCAGCGCCCACAGTGCGAGCCGGTGGCCGACCGTCTGTTTGTCGGGCGGGTGGATGTTGCCAACTGTGGTGACGTCCGTGGTCACAGCCATGCCGGTGTTCGGGATCGTCAGCGTCGCCGTCTGGGCCTCCCAGATGCCGGGGAGCGCCTCGGGCTTGTTGTAGCGGTAGGGCGCGAGTTGCACGAAGAAGAACGGGAACTCACCCTGCTGCCACAGCGTGCGCCAGCCGTTGATGAGCGCCTTCTTCTTCTCGAAATACAACATGCCTTCGCCGTTGTTTGACTCACCCTGATACCACAGCGCGCCCCGGATGGCGTAAGGAATGATCGGGTGAACCATGCCGTTGTAGATGGACAACGGGGAGCCGCTGTTGACGTTGACGACCGGTTTGCCCTCCTTGTCCATGATCTCCTTGCCGTCCTTGGACTTGGCGACGGAGCGGGCCGGGAAGGTCGAAAGCTTGTCGGCAAAATCCGCCTTCAGCGCGGGCACGGACTGGAAGCCGACCGGCGGGGTCCACGGCTCGATGCGCGTGCCGCCCCAGTTGCAACCGATCAATCCAATGGGCACGTCCATGGCCTTCTCGATTTCGCGGGCGAAAAAGTAGCCGACGGCCGTGAAGCCCCCGACCGTGGGCGGCGTGGTGGCCTGCCAGCCGCCGACGGTCTTGACCTCGGTCTGCGGCTCGACGGCGGTGACATGCGGCACCTTGAAGTGGCGGATGCGCGGGTTGTTCGCGGCGGCGATTTCCTCCTTGGAGTTCTTGGACGAGCCGACGTTCCATTCCATGTTCGACTGGCCGGAGCAGAACCAGACTTCGCCCACGAGCACATCGCTGAATTCCACCTGGTTTTTGCCCGACACCTTGAACTTCGCGCCGGTGCTGCTGGTCTTGAGCGGGGTGAGGGCCACGGACCACTTGCCGCCCTTGGCCGTGGTCTCGACCTTCTGGCCGGCGAATTCCACGGTCACTTTCTCGCCCTCATCCGCCCAGCCCCAGACCGGGACTTTCTGGTCCCGCTGCAGGACCATGTGGTCGGCGAAGATGGCGGGGAGTTTGACGTCGGCGCGGGTGGACGCGGCGGCGAGAACAGTAGTGGCGGCGAGCAACTGGCTCAGTTGCCGGACGAAATGGCGTTGGTTCATGCGAATCGGCTGACGAAAGCGCTGGAGATTTCTTCAACCCCAGTGATGGCGACTTCAAGTTGCCCGTACGGGGTGATGGAGAGGCTGGCCGGATATTACTGCGACCGGGTGATGTCCGCGACGGGTGTGGCGTACGGTAGGGCGCGGTGTCCTCACCGCGCCGCCGATGTCTGTAGGCATCCGGCTGGCCACGGCGCGCTGAGGACAGACGCGCCCTACCGATCCCGGTTCATGCAAGGGGCCTCAGTAGAAACAAGGTCAGAAAGATGGGGTCAGAAAGATTTTGACTCAGTGTCTTTTCCATTTTTCTGACCCAGTTTTTCTGACCCCTCCGGTTCATGGCGAGGGTGCTTTAGCGAGTTCGTCCTGCCATTCCCCACCGGCGGCCAGGGCAAATCGCGCCCGAGTTCAACTGTTGTGCTTGAGTCGCCTTGGGTCCGCTCGTATATCATGCGCCACCGCGTCCGCCCCGGTTGGTGTGGCCGCTTGCTGAATCAACGCACATGAACAAACCCAAGATGCGCGCCGTGGGCGTCGTCCCCGGCCGCCGCCAGGTCGCCCAGCTCGAACACGACCATCCCGAAATCATCCGCCCGTCCCAGCTCAAGGTCCGCACGCTCGACGTGGGCATCTGTGGCACGGACCGTGAGATCTGCACTTTTGTTTATGGCGCGCCGCCCGCCGGTTCCGACTACCTCGTGCTTGGGCATGAGGCCCTCGGCGAGGTCGTGGAGGTGGGCAGTGACGTGAAGCACACCAAGGTGGGCGACCTCGTCGTCCCCTCCGTGCGCCGGCCTTGCCTGGACCCGGAATGCCGGCCGTGCCGCATGGACCGGCAGGATTTTTGTGCGACGTGGAAATTCAACGAGCGTGGCATCAACCAGCACCACGGCTACATGACCGAGTTCTTCGTCGATGACGAAAAGAACTTCGTCCTCGTGCCCAAGGAACTGCGCCCGTTCGCCGTGCTCGCCGAGCCGCTGACCATCGCGGAAAAGGGCCTCGCCCAAGTCTGGTCCATCCAATCCCGGCTGCCCTGGGCCTGCGAGGAACCCGGCCAGCCCAAGGGCAAGGGCCTGCGCGCCGTGGTCCTCGGGGCCGGTCCCATCGGCATCCTTGGCGCGATGACCTGCGTGCTGAACGGCTTCGATACCTACGTGTATTCCCGTTCACCCAAGCCGAACGACAAAGCCGCGCTCGTCGAGTCCTTCGGCGCGAAGTACATCTCCATCTCCGAATGCACGCCCGCGCAACTCGCCGAGCGCGTGGGGAACATAGACCTCGTTTACGAGGCGGTCGGCGTGTCGAAGACCTCGTTCGAGGTGATGATGTACCTGGGCTTGAACGGCGTGTTTGTTTTCACCGGCATCCCGGCCCCCGAGGGTCACATCGAACTCGAAGGCAACCAGCTCATGCGCAACCTGGTGCTCAAGAACCAGGTCATCGTCGGCACCGTGAACGCGGACAAGGGCGCCTTTCAGGCCGCCATCCGTGACCTGGGCGAGTTTAACCAGCGCTGGCCGGACGCCCTGGGCAAGGTCATTTCCGCCCGGCACCCGCTGGAGAATTTCCGCGAACTGCTCACCGGCAAGGCCACCGGCATCAAGAACGTCATTGCCATCGGCAAGTAACCCCCACCCGCATGAAACTTCGAGCCGCCTTGACGCTTCTCGCGTTCGCCGTTGTCGCCGTCGCGCAGGACACCAAGCCCAAGGCGGACACGAAGAAGGCCAAGGACCCCGTCACCGACGATCCGGCCTTGCCGCGCGTGCTGTTGATCGGCGACTCGATCTCCATCGGTTACACGCCGCCCGTGCGCGAGCTGCTCAAGGGCAAGGCGAATGTTCATCGCATCCCCGCCAACGGCGGCCCGACGACGAACGGCTTGCGCAACCTCAAGGCCTGGCTCGGCACCGGCAGGTGGGACGTGATCCACTTCAACTTCGGCATTCACGATGCGAAGTTCATGCAGCCGGGCCAGCAGCAGGTGCCGCCGGCCGACTACGAGAAGAACCTCCGCGAGATCGTGAAGCAGTTGCAGGCCACGGGCGCGAAGCTCATCTGGGCCACCATCACACCCATCCCCGATGGCGAGCTGAACCCGTCCCGCACCTTTGACAAGGTGCCGACCTACAACGGCATCGCCACCAAGGTCATGACCGAACTGGGCGTCACCATCAACGACCTCAACGCTGCCATCACGCCGCAACTGGCCAAATTGCAGAACCCGAAGGACGTGCACTTTAACAAGGAAGGTTCCGAGTTTCTCGCCAAGGAAGTCGCGGCGAAGATTGAGGCACAGTTGCCGAAGAAGTGATTTCGTTGGGGAGCGCAGGCCGGGCGAGCTTGCACGATGGCAGCACTACCTCCATTGGTTAGGGACGCACGATGCGGAAAAACCTGGCCTGGCCAGCGGCGGGAACATCCGACCAAATGGATTCATTGTTGGTTTGGCGGTTTCCCTGGGCGCTGATCCACGCGACCGGAGGTGACAGGCTGCTGGCCGTTTCCAACTGAAAGCCAATCGTGGAGCTGGGCCAGAGCACGGACAAGGTGCCGGCCCCTGCATTGGATACGCGGATGGCGATTGCCGGGGGTGAGGGTTTCAGCCGGGCAACGAAGGCGGCTCCGTTGTTGATCGCAAAAGTATTTGTGCCAAAGCTGGCGAATCCACTGTAGTTGCCTCCCACACAAATATTGCCGGCTTGATCCACCGCCACAGAATTGCCTGCGAGGTTGGTTCCGTTGGTGGCCCAAAGGAACTGGCCGTTACGATCGAGTTTGGTAAGGAAAAGTTGCTGGGAACCATTGCCGGTCAAAATCGTCTGGCCAAAAGTGCCGCTGGGTGGGGTGAACATCCCCGTTACATAGATGGAACCGACGGCATCCACGGTTACAGCTCTGGCTTCATCGTAACCGGGCCCGCCGGCACTCGTGGCCCAGAGGAAGTTGCCGTCCGGGTCAAGTTGGGTAATGAAAACGTCTGCCGAGGGCAGGGATGACAACGTAACATTGCCGAAATTTGGGTTGCCCTGATATCTGCCCACCACAATTACCCGGCCTGATTCATCTGCCGTCATCGCGTAAGGATAGGCAATGGCAGGTCCATTGGTGGCATTTGCGAGCAGCTTTGCCCACAGGTAATTGCCGGAACCATCCAGTTTGGCGATAAAGGAACCTTCCACTGGATTGCCCGTGCTGAGGGTGTTGGTTCCCAAGGTGATGGGGTTGCTAAATTCACCCGCCACGTAAACATTGCCGGCCGAGTCGGCGGCCAAGGTGGTTGGACTTGTCGAGTAGTTGGCTCCGGCGCGCGCCGCCCACACAAAATTGCCCGCGCCATCCAGCTTGGTTACAAAAGCTTCACTCATGGTAAAGGGGGGAGCGGTCAGGTTGTTCGAACCGAAAGTCGCACTGCCCCCGTAAAAACCCGATAGGAATAGGTCGCCTGCCGCGTTGAGGACCAGGGTGCCGGCGCTCTCCGACCAGTTCCCGCCTGCGCTTTTGGCCCAGATGAAATTGCCATTGCTGTCCAATTTGACGACGAAGACATCGTAGCTGTTACCCTGGCTGGTCAGTGTCGTGGAACCAAAAGCCACGGTGCCGTTGAACTCGCCGGCCACATAGACATTACCTGCGCCGTCCACCACCACGGATTTGGCGTAATCGCCATTACCACTGCCGACGCTCCTGGCCCAAAGGATATTACCGGCCTGATCCAGCTTCGCAAAGAAGGCATCGTCTGATCCATTGCTGACCAACTGGTTCGTCCCCAAGGTGACGGTGCCGCGGAAGTTCCCTACCACATGCACGGTTCCCCCGTTGCCCATCGTCACGCTGGTGGCTTGGACGGTGGCTTCCCCGCCAAACGTCCGCGCCCAATCGATCACTGGCCCAATCTCCGCGCTCCAGCAGGGGGGCAGAAGTGACAGCAGGAGAAACAGCGAAAGGGCACCCCTTTTTCTGCAGCTGAGGAGGGAAACCACCATGGTGTAAATGTTCATGTGTTTAGCTCGGACCTGATTTTTCACGCGACCGTGTGGTTGGCCTTGTAAGGCCACTGGCCGAAGGCCTCGTCGTCGTACGAGATGAATGGCGTTGAAGTAGCAGCGGTCGGCGCAGCTGGTTGCCAAGACACGAGTTGTGCAGTCGGCCAAAACCTCACATCGCCGGCGCAGGTTGCTTGTGATTGGACTCCCAATGGTCACGGCCTACATTTCCACCAAAGCAGTGAAGGCGTGCAAGCCGTATTATGCCCGACAAGCGTGTCGGGCAAATGACTGACAAGGAATGAACGGAGCGAGCGCGGTTTGAACGAGTTGCGGCATGGCAGGATGTTGGTGAATTAACGGTTAGTAAATAGCCAGTATCGGCTTGTCCCGAGGGGGTTATTCTGCGTTACTGGCGGAGGTAGGGCCGCCTTTTTGCGGCAGTTAAAACCGTGATTATGAAGACAATCAACCTTTCCCCAAAAAACGCGCTCGCAGGTTTGATGCTGGCACTCTCACTGGCGACGGTGGCTGTGCAGGCGGCGGATGTCTCGCAGTTCCGCGTTTTGAAGGGCCAGTATTTTGCCCAGACCAGCACCAGCGCACCGACGGCTGAAACCACGACCAATTTTGCGTTTCAATGCGTCGCTGAGGCCCAGATGGACGGGCTGTTGACGAACCTGACCTTCACGGCTCCGAGCGCCCAGCCGGTGACGGTCTCGCCCAAGAACAATGGCAAATTCGACTTCGAGCGGGATTTTGGTACGCAAGCGGCCCTTGATGCCGCCTACCCGGACGGCAACTACGTGCTGACGATGAAAACGGTCAACGATGGGACCCGGACGGCGACGCTCGGCTTGTCCGGCGGGCCGTCCGACCCGTATCCGGCCATGCCGCACATCAGCAACTTCACCGCCGCCCAGGCCGTGGACCCGGCGAGTGACTTCACGCTGACTTGGGACTCCCTGGCTGGGACGGTAAACGATTTTGTCTATGTCCAGATTCGGGACAGTGGCCGGAATGAAGTGTTTGGTTCGCCTAGTCCGGGAACGCCGGGATCGCTCGATGGCACGTCCACTTCGTTGTTTATTCCAGCGCGCACCCTTCGTCCCGGTCAGGTCTATCAGGTGGAGTTGTTCATCGCGCGAGGCTACCAGCCGCCGAACACCACCGACTACCCTGGCGTTACCGGCATTCCGGCCTACTTCAAGCAACTGCACGTCAACCTGACCACCACCGGCACGCCGACGGGGCCGGCGATCGGTCAGTTCAACCTGGTCTTCAACTTCTATGGGGGAACGTTCAATGACACCAACCCCAGCTCGCCGTTTCCCCAGACCCTCGGCTATTACTTTGCGCTCTACAACGTTCAGAACGACGTGAACTACCCGGCTTCCGTCGTGTTCAACGGTCCCGGCGGTTCGGGGTTGACCAATCTGACCAACCAGGTCAACGGCTCCAGCTTTGGCACGTCGGCCTTTTATTCCTCGCCGCAGGTGAACTTTTCCCCCAACAACCTCCCGCCGGGAGCGGTCTATTCACCCACCCAGCCACCGGGCGGGGTTTACACCGTCAATTACAAGGGGACGGACCAGCAGTTCAACCTGCTCGATCCGCAATCGGGCAGCCAGCAGATCCTCGTGGTTCCCAGCGTGGTGCTGACCGGCTCCAACACGATCCAGGAGATCCACTGGACCTACAAGAACAGCAACGGCACCACGGTCGCGCCGCAACCGTTCATGGCCAACATCCAGCTTCGTGTGGAGGGTATCACCGGTGGCCGGCTCTACGACGCAGGTAATGACAACAACACCATTCTCCCCGCCACGACGAACCACACGCCGACGGCTCCGGTGGTCTGGACCAATGTGAGCATGATCCAGGCACTCTTTGTGGACACGGTCGGCAACCAGTATGTGAGCTATTGGCGTCGCGCGGCACAGCCCGTGGAGATTTCCACGGCCAACCTGCCCACGGCCACGCAGGGCAGCCAGTACAGCTTTCTGCTCACCAGCATGGGGGGCATGCAGCCGGTGATCTGGAATTTGGACACGGGCTTCCTTCCCAGCGGCATGGTCCTGAACCCCGGTACGGGCGAAATCTTTGGCACTCCCGGCGAGAACGGGTCCTTTACCTTCACGGTGCGGGCGACGGACACCGTCAATGCCACGACCAACCGGTCGCTGACCTTGAACGTGACCCCGGGACCTTTCCCTGTGCCCATCCTCACCAATGCGATCAAGCTTCAGGGGGGCATGGTGGGAGTGCACACGGTCGTGGTCTCGAATCAGACCTACACGCTGGAGAGTTCCACCAACCTCATCCGCTGGGAGCCCCGGCTGACGTTGCTGGCCACCAACAATTTGATTGATCTGGTTGACCCGGATGCGCTGGGCCGGTTTCCCCGGTTGTTCTATCGATTGCGCATCGGGCGGACGTTTGGTGCGACCTTCAACTTTCACTTCTTTACCCAAGGCGGAAACTTCGGCGCGGGCTTTACCCCCACGCCAGGTTTCCCGGTCACCATCAACGGTTACTCCGCAAATTTTGAGACGCAAAACTCGGCGAGCAACCCGGTGCCCGCCAATGTCCTTTTCGCCGGCCCCAACGGTTCGGGCCTTAACATCACCCCGGCCAGTAGCCAAAACTCGGAGGTGAGGCCGGATGAGGCCCGTTATGAAACTGCGATCATCAACAGTCCGAACACTCCGCCGGCCGGCAGCTATACGGTGAACTTTTCGGGCACCAACATTGTGTTTAACCCGCCTGCGCCGCAGGCCGCCAGCCATCTCGTGATCCCGTTGCCCACCGTGACCGTGTCGAGTGGCAACCTCACCGGGGTCACCTGGGTCTATAAGGACGCAACGACGGGCAACACGCTGCCCCAGCCGCCGGCTTACATGGCTAACGTGCAGCTCCAGGTGGATTCGCAGTCCCAAGGGCGCATCTACACCTCCCTCAACCTGCCGCCGAGCACTATCAGTTCCGATACGATCTCGGGAGTCACATGGACCGATGTCACCGCCATCTACATGGTTTACGACGACGTACTCGGGAACCATTACGTGGTGGGCTACAGCCGGTTGGTGCCTTGAATACTGACGCGCAGGCTGAAGCCTGCGACTA
>RFSE01000391.1 GCA_009924135.1 Pseudomonadota bacterium
CGCCAGAGCAACCCGAAGATGGACCTCGTGGTCACCTACTTCGTGAACGAAGGCATGTTGAAGACGCTCCAGTCCGGCGGCACGCCCCTGACCATCGAAGCCCACGAGGCCGTCGCCAAACACTACGCCGTCTCCACGATCAACCTCGCCCGCGAAGCCGCCGAAGAGATCACCGCCGGCACTCTGACGTGGAAGCAATATGGTGGGGTGCACCCGGCGCCCTTTGGCAATGCCATCGGCACGCGCATGATCGAGGAGTTGTTCAGCCGCGCCTGGACGAGCCCCAGCCCCACTCCCGCGACCGCTCACGCAATGCCCGCACCGCTCGACCCGCTCAACTACAGCGCCGGGCGTTTCATCGCGCCCGGCGAGGCGAAAGTGAAGCACGGCTGGACGCTTGGCGTGCCGGATTGGAAAGCCCTGGCCGGCGGCAAGCGCCCGCGTTTCACGAGCATTCCCATGCTTTCGGCCACCGAGGCCGGGGCGGAGGCTTCCCTCGATTTTGAAGGCACGGCGGTCGGGGCGTACATCGTCGCCGGGCCGGATGCTGGCATTGCGGAAGCGAGCATCGACGGCGGGGCTTTTCAAAAAGTGGACCTGTTCCATGGGTTCAGCAAAGGACTGCACTACCCGCGCACGGTGTTGCTGGGCTCCGAATTGAAGCCTGGCAAGCATACTTTGACCCTGCGCATCGCCGGGGAAACGAAGAGCGCCGGCCACGCCATGCGCATCATCCAGTTTGTCGCGAACTGAACTCCGTCCGGGAAGGCTTGGAAACGGAGGCCGCCTGGGGCAGGCTGCGTTGTGCCCGGATTTTCGGGCCGACCGCCGACCCATTGTGAAGACCGACCTCCTCGAACTGCCCGGCCTGAGTGTGACCCTCGACCGCCTGGTCTATGCGCCGGAACTGCCCGCACCGCCGGACAAGCCGCATTCGTTCGTCTATTTCATCAGCATCCACAACGGCTCCGACCGCACCGTCACCATCAAGGGCCGCAAATGGGTCGTCACCAATGCCCGGGGCGAGGTCACGGCCATCGAGGGCGACGGCGTGGTGGGCGAGTTCCCCGTGCTGCAACCGGGCGGCAAGTTCAGCTACAACAGCCGCCACATTCTGGACACGACCCGGTCCATCGCGGAAGGCAGCTATCTGGGCGTGGACGAGCAAGGCGTGCGCGTCGTGGTACGCATCCCGGCGTTTGAGATGATCGTGCCCGAGGGGCGCGGGTCGAAGGAGATGTGGGCTTGAACGAGGTTTCAGGTTCAAGGTTCAAGGTTTAAGGTTGAGCGTTGAACGTTTTCACAACACTTCCTAACGTGGCTGGCGTGTCCGTTCAATTCACGATTCTCGGCAGTGGTTCCGGAGGCAATTGCGCCTATCTGGAAACGCCGGAGGTCCGCCTGCTGATCGATGCCGGGTTCAGCGGCCGCCAGATCCGGCAGCGGCTGGCGTCCATCCAGCGCACGCCGGAGACGCTCACGGGGATACTTCTCACGCATGAGCATCAGGACCATACGCAGGGCCTGAGCGCGCTCGCCGCGAAGCTGCGCATCCCGGTGTATTGCAACCGACTGACGCAGGAGGCGACGGAGCGGCAGTTGGAAACGCGGTTTGAAGGGCGGCACTTCGTCACAGGTGCGAGCTTTGACCTCGGCGACATCACGGTGGACACTTTCAGCGTGCCGCACGATGCCCAGGACCCGGTGGGTTTCCTCCTGCGCACCCCGGCGGGCAATGTTGGCTTCCTCACCGATCTGGGTCACGCCACCAAACTCGTGCTGGAACGCGTCCGCCCCGCCCACCTGCTCGTGCTGGAGGCCAACCACGACTTAAAACTCCTCCAAGACGACACCAAACGGCCGTGGTCCACCAAGCAACGCATCCTCAGCCGGCACGGTCATTTGTCCAATGCCGCCGCCGCCGACGTGGCCGAACAGATCGTCTCAGCGGCCCTCGGAAGAATTTATTTGGGCCACCTCAGCCGGGACTGCAACCGCCCGGAACTGGCCCGTGAAGCCGTCGGCGGACGCCTGCAAAAGCTGGGTGCAACGCACGTTGCCGTCGAATCCACCTCGCAGGACGCCCCCTGCCCCACGGTGACATTGTGACAAGAAAGCAAAAATTACCCCTTGCACAGTCGCCACCCACTGCCTACAGTGCGCCCTCTTTTTTAAGAACGAGATCAATTTATGCGTCGTCCTAAAGGCATCAAGACCAAGAAGTCGGTCGCCAAGCGGTTTAAGATCACTGGCACCGGCAAGATCCTGCGCTCCCACGCAGGCCGCCGCCACCTTCTCTCCACCAAGAACGCCAAGCGTCGGCGTCGGCTCGGCAAGATGGCCCTCGTCTCCAAGTCGGACATGTATCGTGTCACGG
>RFSE01000392.1 GCA_009924135.1 Pseudomonadota bacterium
TCGCGCCGCGGGATATCGTGGCAAGAGCGATCCATGTCGAAACCACCTCCCACGGCGGGGCGTGGCTCGATTGTCGTGATGCCGTCGGGGCGCGATTCCCCGAGGCCTTTCCCACGGTCTTTGGTGCCTGCATGGCGGCGGGAATCGATCCCAGATCAATGCCGATTCCGGTCGCCGTCGCAGCCCACTATCACATGGGCGGTGTCGTGACCGACAAGCTGGTCGGCAAGCGCCCCGGTGCCTACGCCTTCGTCCCTGCCATCGCGTTCCTTCTGTCGATCCCGTTCTATGCCGCCGCGGTGCTGGCGCAGAGCGCGCAGGACGTCGACGGCACGCCCGCGCCGCTGGAAACCCTGACGCCCCTGGAGCGCCGCGCCTCCGTCGCCGTGCATCATTCGCTGATGGCGCTGATCATCCTCATGCCGCTGATCGGCTGGCTGATGACCTCGGCCTGTTTGCCGAAGCAGTCAATGTCCACAAAGGTGGCTTCCTCGTGCTTCTGCCCGTCCTCACCGGTCCAGGTGCGGTTGACGGCAAGACCGAACTTCGCAATGGCCGTGCCCTTGGGGGTGTAGCGCAACTCGGGGTCGCGCGTCAGGTTCCCGGCAAGGATGACTTTGTTGAAGTTGGCCATGCGCTGGCAGGCTGGGAGGGCTTACTTCTTGGGGGCCTTTTCGGCCACCGGGGCGGGCGCGTTCGTGAAGGAGACACGGAACACATCCGCGCTCAACGCAAACTTGGAGCGCAGCGGGGCGATGGCGCCGGGCGCGGCCTCGAAGATGACGTTCACGTAGAAGCCGGAGGAGTGCTTCTTGTCGGCAACACGTGCAAACGGACGCTTGTCCATCTTCTGGACGGTTTCAACTTTGCCGCCGGCGGCATTGATCTCGGAGCGCACCTTCTCAATGAGGTCGGTCACGCCTTCTTCTTTGCCAGCGGTGTTCAGGATGAACAGGCCTTCGTAACGATTCACGGTTTGTCTTTCTGCTGGGGCCGGCTCTTGACCGGCCCGTTAAACTGACTCATTGCCTTCTGGATGCCGGCACCAAGCCAGCACCCAATTTGTTCGCCCGCTTGCGCGAGCACCTGCGCGAACGGCTCTCGCTCGTCCACGCCAAATTTGCCGAGCACATGCCCGGTGATTTCCCGGACCGTCTGGTCACGCCGGCCAATGCCGATCCGCAACCGCGGATACTCGCGCGTGGCGAGGTGCTGCTCCACGGACTCGAGTCCGTGATGCCCGCCGCTGCTGCCCCCGGGCCGCAGCCGGATCTCCCCAAGGGGCAGATCCGCATCGTCCACCGCCACCAGCACCTGCGCCGGTGGCACGCGGTAGAAACCGCACAAGGCCCCGACGGCCTCGCCGCTCAAATTCATGAACGTCTGGGGCTGCACCAGCAGCACCCGACGTCCGTCCCGTTCGGACCGGGCGATCCGGGCCTGGAACTTCCGTTCCACTTCCCAGCTCGCCCGCCATTGGTCCGCCAGCCGTTCGACCAGCAGGAACCCGGCGTTGTGGCGCGTCTGGGCGTATTCTCCGCCCGGATTGCCCAGTCCCACGACGAGATACAAATTCTCCATGCGTGGGAACGGGCCGTGCGCCCGAAATTACTTCTTCTTCTCGGCGGGCTTCTTTTCGTCCGCCTTCTTGTCGCCCTTCTTGTCGTCCTTCGCAGGAGCGGCGCCGTCCTTGCCCTCTTCCTTCTTTTCTTTGATCATCTCGGGCTGGGCCGGGGTCTCGCCAGCCGCCGCCGTGGCGGCCGTTTCCTGGGCTTCCGTCACCGGCGCGGCGACGGCGAGCACGGTGAGTTCCTTGCTGCCGAGGATTTCGCAGCCAGCGGGCGGAACGATGTCACCGATGTGAATGGCCTTGCCGATTTCGAGCTTGGTGACATCCACTTCGATCTGCTCGGGCAGATCCTTGGGCAGGGCGCGAACCTTGAGGCGGAAGAGCACGTGCTCCAGCACGCCGCCCCCGGTTTTGACGCCGGCGGCCTCGCCGACGGATTCGACGGGGACGTTGATGGTGACCTTCTCGTCCGGCGCGACTTCATGGAAGTCCACGTGGAGGATGTGGCCGGAAACGGGGTGGTGCTGGATCTCCTGCACGAGCGCCAGGCGCTGGGGGCGCTGGTCACCCTTCACCGTGAGGTCCATGAGGATGTTCTCACTGGCGTGATGGGCGATCGCATCACCGAACTCACGGGTGTTGAGTTCGAGGTTCTGCGGGGGTGCAATCTTGCCGTAGATGACGGCGGGAATGACACCGGTGGAACGGAGGACCTTAACAGCGGCGCGCCGGGCTACCGAGCGCGGCTGCGCATTCATGGCAACAGATTTCATGTCAGATTCTACTTCGGATCGGCGCGC
>RFSE01000393.1 GCA_009924135.1 Pseudomonadota bacterium
TGCGGGTGAGGGGTGACCGGGGCAATTTGCATGGGCATCCCCCACTCCACCAGCTACTTGCCGCTGCTGGCAACTTTCCAACTGCTTTTTCTAAGATAAACGGCGATTCGTCCGTAGGTGCCGCCGCGGGCCCACAGGTGATTGACCAGGTTGGCCACCTTGCGGGCGGCGGCCGCCGCGTCAACTCTCGTTGGCTGGGGCGTGGGGGCGAGGTTCGCGAGCAAGTTGCCCCAGGCTTCCGGACTGACCGGGTGGACCAGCAGGTCGCCGGGTGCCGTAGCCGTTGCGGCCTGGGCAAAGGGCCGCGCGAGTTCCGCAAGAATCCTCGGATCGGCCAGCCGGGCGATCGGAGTGCCGGCTTCCTCCCGGAAGAAGTCCGCCTGCCCGTTGGTTGCCATCCGCGCGATGTACGTGTAGGTGTCGAGTTCCACGGTTTGCCTTACGTGGTTCACCACGATGAGCGGGTGGTAGGGCAGCACCCGGAGCACGAGGTCGTTCCGAAAGACATCCATCTCGTGGTAGCTGGCCTTGATCCGGGCGTATTCCCCGAGCGAGGACACGTTCTTGAAACCGGACGACTCCAAGGGGGCGTGTTCCGTGCGCGGTTTGAGCAGATCGACCGTGTCATTGGCCACGTCAACGTAATAAGTTCCCAACTGAAAGGCTGTTTGAAAATAGCGGTCGCGGATTATCCCCCACACGACCCTGAAGGTGCCGCCGGCAGCGGTGAACTCCCGGAGCCGGCTCAGGGCCGCCGACTGCGGAGGTTGCCCGGGCAGCTGCAAGGCATCAAAGACCGTCCAAGTGATTCCGTTGCAACAGCCCTTGGGGTAATGGCTGAACAGGTCATCCGGCGGGCAATGTCGCCGGACCCGCTGGTGGAGCGGTACCCCGGCGAATCGTTGCCAGTTGCCGGTGGCATCCAGGCGCAGGTTAGGCGGGGGGATGTTGCGAATCTCGCGGTGGTACTCATCGAACGCCTGATCTACCGCGCGTCGCATGTCCAGCAGGTCTGCCATCAGTTCCGGCAGCACTGGGTCAATGATGGACTGGGTCAGCACTCGCTGCCGAGTGTCGGGCGGCACAATATGGAAAGGAGCTTCATTCGTCATGCGGAGTATTGGTTGCCGCACTGGCAGCGACAAGCCTGCGGGACAGATCTATCGGCAGCCCCTCGACGTCACGGGGCGATACTGCCGGTATTCGCAGCCCGGCCTTACCGGCTCAGGATGCCGGACCATGGTTTGTGTTCTCCGCGAGGTTGGCTAGCTTGCCTGGATTTGAGGTGCCCTCGCCAAGGTCCAACGGCATGCACAGAGGCGTTTCCCACGGTTGCTTTCCGGCTGGCGGTGGCGGCGAGGCCTCGGGAAGAGTTGTGTCGGTCTGATTCATGTTTGGGTGCTGTTTTCATGGTGGGGTACCGCAATTCACTTCGACTTGCGGCGATATGGCCCACATCAGAATTGGTGCCGATTATCTCGGGCCGTTACAGCCCGGAGTCAAGGGTAAATCGGGTTGGACATGTAAACCGCAGGTTAACCACGACGGACACGGATGAGCAGTGCGAATCAACTCGGCCTCATTCACCCGGAGTGAACTGGCACCCATGGTTTCCATCGGTATCCATCGGTGTCTATCCGTGGTTCTCTTCCTTCACTGTAAAAAACCGGCGCGAGCGTGGGGCCGACAGTCACCCTTCGCCCTCAGCCCGTTTTCGCACGGCGTGCCTGCTCGTGCTTCCAGAGCGCCAGCGCAGACAAGGCGTGCCCGGTGGTGATCGTGTGGGGCGGTTTGGCCAGCGCTTTCCGGAGGCGGGCGATGTCCACCCACGGATTGGGCTGGCAGAGGCTGGCATGCAAATCCGCCAGGGGGTTGGCCGCCTGCCGCTTCAGGTGAAACTCGGTCAGGGCAGGGTCCTGTTTCACGGAGTCCCACGGGACCTTGGGCGGGAAGAGCTTGCTCGTGGCGTGCCGGTAGAGTTTGCGGCTTTGCCCCGGTTGGTGATGCAGTTCCGGGGGGACCCCATACACAAACTCCAGCACCCGCCGGTCCGTCAGCGGGTAGGCATACGTCAGCCCGTGCTCCGCTCCGAAGGTCGCCCAGGACTCCATGCGCGCCGTGACGTGCCCGTGATAGTAGAGGGCCGCCTGGCATTTGCGGCTGCCCGGCACCTCCCGCACGTGCGGCACATCGGTGCGCAGGTGCGTGCGGATGCGTGCGGCGAATTCCGGCAGGATGAAGGGCTGGCCACGCCTGCTCCGCGCCTGCCGGTACGCCAGCCGTTCCCACAGGGCGTCGGGCAGGGTGGGCAGGATCGCGTC
>RFSE01000394.1 GCA_009924135.1 Pseudomonadota bacterium
CTCGGGTTGGGGTTGTGGGGAATGGGCTGCGGCACGGCCGACAGCGGCGCGCCACGAAGCAAGGGGAAGAACCGACGGCGGCAAGGAAACGGGCTGGCGTGGGCGTATCTACTACCGAACTGCCTGCTGCTCCGTCAACTGAACCAACTTAACCGACCGTTCTGCAACTGGCACTCTCACACTCACGCCCACGCCAGCCACACGGGAAGATAGCACACGTCGGCGCGGTGCGAGGGAAATTTTTTGGAGAGGGGCGAGGAGCCGGGCATCACTGGGGATGCCCGGCTCCCGGGTGGTTGTTGTCAGCTCCAGGACTTGCATTCGTTGAAGTAACTGCACATCGCGCACTGCATTCCGGGTGAGGGCACGAAGACCTGCCGGGCCAGTCCTTCCGCGTAGCTCTCCATCTGGCGGAAGAGCCGCGTCTGTTGCGCGTCCGTCATCGGGCCTTGCTGCGTGACCACGAGCTTTGGGTGCTTGGTCTTCACGAGATGATGCAAGTCGCGGCCGCCCTCGGGCTTGCCGGTGTTGGCCCGGTAGAGCACAGCGTAGCCACTCAACTGCACTTCGTTGGTGTGGATTGCCTTCGCGTCACTCGGGGTCTGGCTGACCGTCTTATAGTCCACGATGCGGCCTCCGGCCCGCACGAGGTCGAGGATGCCGACGAGCTTGGGCAGGCCGTGCGGCGTGAGGTCGGCCTCGGCGGCCACTTCGACGGCTTCGGGCAACTCGTTCGGTGGAATGGGCGAGGCCCGGAAGTAGAGGTCGAGCAGGGACCACGCGGTCTGCTGCTCCCCGGCTTCCTCGCCCTCCGCCCACTCCACCGGGGCGATCTGCTGGTCATTCTGCCAGAGCGCGTCGAACTGCTGGCGCAGGGCCTTGGGCGTCAGCAGTTGCCGCCGCCACCGCGCCTGGTTCCACAACTTGAGCACGCCGTGGACGGTGTGGCCCACGTAGAGCGCTGGCGTGCGCGGCTTGGTCAGGCCCAGCACGTAGCGGAAGTAGAACTTCAGCCGGCAGGCGAGCCAGGTGTTGAGCCGGGAAGCGCTCACCGTGGCGCGGAGTTCGTCGAGCGAGCGCGGCTGGTCGGCCGCGGGGGCAACGGTGGGGTTCATCGCACGGCGTAGTTCGGGCGGGACGGTTGATGGCCGTTCCCATTGCCGTGGCGCTGCGGGCGGGGATAGCGCTCGAACAGTTCCTCGATGAACCCGGAGGCTTCGAGCTTGTTGAGCTGCTTGACGGCCTTGCCGAACCGTTCCTGGGCGAGCACCTCGACGTCAGCTTTGTCGAGGTGGTTGTCGGCCACGATCCGCATGATCAGGTCCTGCTGCTTGGGCGTGCAGTTCCAGGCATCATCACTGCCGTGGGCGGGCTGGCTATGGCCGTTACGCGCGTGCCCGTTGCCATTCCCGTTCTGCGGGGCAGGGCCGTTCGGGTGGCCGTTGACTGGGATGTTCCCGGACGGGAGCCAGCCGGGCTGCTGGAGTTCGCGGTCCACGCTGGCCTGGAGCAGCGCATGGAGCCGCTGGCTCTCCGCGCTGACCTGAGTGAGGTCAGTGAGCTCGGTGCGGAGGGTGAGCATGTATTGATGGCTGCTGTAGCCGGGGAGACCAAGCTTCTTGCTGTAGTTGGCTTCGATGATGATGGGCATTTGGTTTGGGGTTGAGGGTTTGCGGTTTGGAAGGGTTCAGGACGGGGTAAGGAACAGACTGCGGGTGGGCTCCGGGGGTGGCAGCGCTTCGCCCCCGAGGCGCACGCTGATGGCGGTGAAGTGGCGCGGACCCCAGCGGGTCTCGCCTTCGAGCCAGCGGCGCACAAACTCGGCGACTTGGAGCCGGGCGGTTTCGCGCACCATGCCTAGGTGCTGTTCGTTCTCAGCCCACTGGGAGAGGAGTGGGGTGACTTCACGGTGCAGTTCCCGGAGCAGGTCGTCCGGGGCGCTGCGGCACCAGCCACGTTCCGTCTGGGCTTCCATCTCGTTGGTATGAATGGCCGGCGGCAAGGAAGCCCGGAGGATCGGCGCATGGACAATCAAGTGACTGCCTTGCACCTCCAAGCGCCACGGGTCGGCGAGGCGCAGGTGGTAGCGATAGGTGACGGGCAGACGCAGCCGAGCGACGTTGGTGCCCAAACTCACGCCGAGCATGGAGCGCTGATGTGTGCGCTCGAAGAACTCGACCTGGCGCGAGGTGGCCACTTCGAGGTTGAGCTCCCGGGTGAGGCTGGGCAGTGCGGCGACGAACGTGCGCGTGATGTGCTGGGCGCTGAACGGGT
>RFSE01000395.1 GCA_009924135.1 Pseudomonadota bacterium
GAGAAGCTCGCCCAGGAACGGTTCGGCAAGGGCGTAAAACAGCTCAACAAGCTCGAAGCCTCCGGGTTCATCGAGGAACTGTTCGAGCGGTATCCCCGCCAGCAGCGCAATGGGAACGGCCATCCACAGTCACGGTCGAACTACACCATGCGATGATTGCCGCTGTTGGACCCATCGCGGCAGCCCCGCCCAAGCCGATCGAAGAACTCCGCCGGACCGTGTCCGCGTCCCGGCTCAACACCTGGCTCTCCTGCCGACTGAAGTTTTACTTCCGCTACGTGCTGGGTCTCAAGAAACCCAAGACCGCCGCGCTGTATGTCGGCAACGCCGTCCACGGCATCCTGAAGCTATGGAACAAGGCCCGGTGGCACCGGAAGCCCTTCACCCTGGAAACGGCCCGGCAGCAGTTCGATACGCTATGGGTGGCCGACCAGATCAAAGAGCCGGTGCGCTGGGACGATGGTGAAGAACCGGGCGAGAAAGCCACCGCGTGGTCCCTGCTGGACCTGTACCTGAAACAGTCACCCATCCCACCCAACGAACTGCCGGAAGGCGTGGAAGTCAGTGTGGAAGCCGACCTGGCCAACCACGGACTACCCCGGCTCATCGGCATTCTGGATCTGGTCCGGGCCGGTGGCCGGATCGTGGACTTCAAGACAGTCGGGCAAACCCCGAACGAGGAGAAGGCCATCCACTCCAATGAAGTGCAGCTCACCGGTTACGCGATTCTGTACCGGGCCAACACCGGCAAGATCGAGGGTGGTCGCGACCTGCATCAGTTGGTCAAAACCAAGACCCCGAAGCTCATCATCACCCAGCAAGGGCCGATGACGCCGCCACAGGAAGCCAGACTGTTCCGGCAGATGGAAAGCTACGTGTCGGGCTTGGACCGGCAGGACTTCGTGCCCTCACCGGGCATGCAGTGCGCGATGTGCTCCTACTTCAATGAGTGCCGTCGATGGTCCTGAACCGCCAACCAACCCCAACAACCCAACCCAGAGAGCCGGGTGCCTTCATTGGTGCCCGGCTCTCGCCATTTCAACACCCCATGAACTTGCACACTCCCGCCGTGCCCACGCGCCGGTTGAAGGTCGAACCCTTGGACGAACAATGCGGCCAGGCGGTGACCAAGACCCTGATCCGGCTCAAGGGCCGCTGGCTGAAAGAGGCCGGCTTTGCGCCCGGCCGCCACATTGAAGTGATCTGCGAACGTCCCGGCCGGTTGATCCTCCGGGATAACTCCGTGGATCTCGCAACCCCGTTCCCCTTGACAACCTAAACCCCAAAACCCAAAGAACCCATGACCGCAACAATGGCAGAACCCAAAAGCACGAGCCTTTACTACCGTGAAGGCTCTTCCGACAAGGAGTACCACGTCCGCCTGGAAGCGAAGGGCGACGGCTACGTCGTCAACTTCGCCTACGGCCGGCGTGGCTCGACCCTGAGCACCGGGACGAAGACCTCGACCCCGGTCGATTACGAGGCCGCCGGGCGGCTCTTCGACAAGCTGGTGAAGGAGAAGAAAGCCAAGGGCTACACCGAAGGCGCGGCAGGCACGCCGTACCAGCACAGCGCCAAGGAAGTCTCCGGACTCGTCTGGGCGATGCAGGAGAAGAAGGACGGACGGCGCATGTTGGTCCGCAGCGAGCCCGGCTCCGTCACTGGCATCAACAAGCAGGGCCTCGTCGTGGCCGTGCCAGACACGATCGCCCGCACGGCGGTGGAACTGGCTGGCTACTTCGTCCTGGATGGAGAAGCCATCGGCGATTGCCTGCATGTGTTTGATCTGCTGTTCCTGCACGGGGAAGACCTGCGGGCTCAACCCTACTCGCAGCGCTACGTCGCGCTGTTGAACCTGCTGGCCGGTGGCATGCCCAAGCACATCAAGGCCGTGTCCCTGTGGACCGATCCCATCGACAAGGCTTCCTGGCTGCGCGATTTTAAGGCGCAGAAAGCCGAAGGCGTCGTGTTCAAGCTGATGAACGCGTCCTATACGCCGGGCCGTCCGAACTCCGGCGGAGCGCAGCTGAAACACAAGTTCGTCGCCACGCTCAGTGCGGTGGTGGCGAAGGTGAACCAGCAGCGGAGCGTGGGCTTACGCCTGCTCAACCACGAAGGCTGGCAGTCCGTTGGCAACGTCACCATCCCGCCCAACCAGCCCGTGCCCAAAGTCGGGGCCGTGGTCGAAGTCCGTTATCTCTACGCCTATCCCGATGGCTCGTTGTTCCAGCCCGTTTACCTGGGC
>RFSE01000396.1 GCA_009924135.1 Pseudomonadota bacterium
GTGATAAGATACGTCGGCTTGGATGTCCACAAGCAGACCATTGAGGTCTGTATTCTCAATGCCGCCGGGCAGGTGGAAGCCCGGCATCAACTGGCCTGCGAACAGACGGCCATCACGGAGTTCGCCCGGACGCGGTTACGCCGCGAAGATCAGGTGGTGTTGGAAGCCACGACCAACACCTGGCGTGTGGTCGAGTTGTTCCGTCCGCACGTCGGGCGTGTGGTGGTGGGCAACCCGCTCAAGACGCGGGCCATCGCCGAGGCGAAGATCAAGACGGACAAGCTGGACGCCGTCGTGCTGGCGCAGCTCCTGCGCTGCGACTAACTGCCGGTGGTTTGGGAACCGGATGCCGCCACGCAAGACATGCGGCGGCTGACCGGGCACCGGGCCAACCTGGTCAATGACCGGTCCCGGATCAAGAACCGCATCAACAGCCTGCTGGCCCAGCGGCTGATCAAGCCGCCGGTGTGCGTTCTGCTCATCAAGACCGGGCTGGCGTGGCTCTAGCAACTGGAACTGGCGGAGGAAGACCGGTTGCTCGTGGACGGTCAACTGCGGCTCATCGAGCAAGTGGAAGTCGAGTTAAAACTGCTGGACCAACGCCTCGCTGAACTCGCAGATGGGCAGGAGCAGGAGCGTCTGCTGATAATGTTGCCCGGGTTTGGTTACCCGGTCGCCTTGAACTTGCTGGCGGCACTTGGGGATCTGTCCCGCTTCCGCGATGGGGATCATGCCGCGAGTTACCTCGGTTTGGTGCTAGCCAGTGCCATCATGGAGCGATCACCAAGACGGGCAATCGGCAGGCACGTTGGATGTTTACCCAGGCGGCGCAGTAGGCCATCCACCAATCGGGTCCGCTGGGGGTATTCTTTCACCGGCTCTGTCGCCGGAAGAACCGCAACGTCGCAATCGTGGCCACGGCGCGCAAGCTGGTAACCATCGCCTTCCTGATACTCAAGAATCGGGAGCCGTATCATTATGCCATGCCAGCACCGACGGAGAAGAAGCTGGCGGAGCTGCGGGTGTTGGCCACGGGAGAACGCCGTTCCAGACAGGGGCAGGCCAAACGACCTGACTTGCCTCGCCCTGTCGGCGTCAGGGCGAAGAATGTCCGCCTCCTGCGAGAGTTTTACCAACCGGATGGGTTGCCCGCCAGCAAGACGCCGGACAACCTGCCCGCTGCAAGCAACGGATGCTTCAGGAAACGGGCACGCTGGGCTTGGCAAAGCAGGTGCAACAACCCAGTTGCATCCTGTACCGCGAGCACTAAGCCGATCACAAGACAAGTCCTGCGGGCCGGCGGCCGGCAGACTCGTCTTCGAAGAGGAATGATCCAGCGCCCTGAAACTTTCTTTTAGCCCACAGGGGGTCGAGGCGTTCACGCGAAGCTTCGAGGGAAAAGAAGAAAATCATTTGCATCTTTCAGAGATAGTTGGAAGCGGGTGCAAAGCAGCACACGATCAACGGTATGCATGCCAAGTTTGACGGACGCAGCGCATGCATCTTCACCGACCGCACATTCGACGAAGTGTATGCTGATGACGGCATCTCGAATGAGCTGCGCAAGCCGCAGCTTAAGAGCTTTCCACCCACGGAAACTAAATTTACTGCTGCGTAAGGCAAGCACGGTTCGTTCGCTGAAAGTCTTCCCCCTAAAATCTATCTGGAACTGAGTATACTGATGATGACCGACGATACCCCTAACACAGCACCCACACCTGCCGAGCAGGCGCAGAAGCTGTTTGTCCGACATGAACGCGCGATACGGGCTTTGGGTCTCGCGTTGCAGCCTTCGCTGGCGGATGCGGAGGGGAAGGGTAATTGCCGTTCTACGCCGGAACGAATTTTGTCTCGTAGGCCTGTGGCATCGCTCGGCGAAGGGGGTGAGCGGTCGGTCAAAAGGGACCGGGAGGAACAAATCAAACTCCCCCCATGCTGAGGCATGTCGAACCAGCTCGCATATCGAACCAACAGGCCATTTCGCTCACCGGGTCCGCAGCGGGCCGGCAGAGCCTGCGCTAACCGCGGCAGTATTTTATCGGCGCGGCGGTCGAGGCGGGGTTGTCGGCACAGCGGATTTATCAGGACTTGGTGGCAGACCATGTGTTCCCCGGCGGTTATTATTCGCTGCAGTGCTTCACTTGCCGGCAGGGCGGGTAATCCCCCCCACCGCATCACGAATTGAAGGTCCCCCCAGCCCAGTTGGCTTTGGAATCGAGC
>RFSE01000397.1 GCA_009924135.1 Pseudomonadota bacterium
AGGAATGCCATGCAGGTAAACGCTGACGGCATCCACGGCCTGCTGTTCTTCTTCGTTCAGCGCGTTCCATTGCTGGCGGGTGTAAGGGGTGTTGGGGTTCATGGGCTGAAAAGGGTGAGAGCCGGACACCGATGAAGATGTCCGGCTCTCGGGGTTGGGTTGTTGGGGTTGAAGCAGTGCCGAGAACAACGGTGAGGGTCACCCACCGAGGTTTCAGGCACGCCTAGGAACCGTCGGTTGTCCAGCGGTTCACGACCACCGTTTGCATTCGTTGATGAAACTGCACATGGAGCACTGCATGCCCGGTGAGGGCACGAAGTCCTGCCGGTCCAGTCCCGTCACGTAGCTTTCCATCTGGCGGAAGAGCCTCGTCTGCTGTGGCTGGGTCATCGGTCCTTGCTGGGTGACGATCAGCTTGGGCGTTTTCGTTTTGACCAGTTGATGCAGTTCGCGGCCGCTCTCCAGCTTTCCGGTGGTGGCCCGGTAGAGGATCGAGTAGCCGGTGAGCTGCACTTCGTTGGTGTGGATGGCCTTCTCCTCGTTCGGGGTTTGCCCGACCGTCTTGAAGTCCACGATCCGGCCACCGGCCCGAACCAAGTCCAGGATGCCGATGAGCCGGGGTAGTCCGTGCGGGGCCAGGTCGGCTTCCACGCTGACTTCGACACCCTCCGCCATTTCGTTGGGCGGGATGGGTGACTGTTTCAGATACAGCTCCAGCAGGGACCACGCGGTGGCTTTCTCGCCCGGTTCTTCGCCGTCGTCCCAGCGCACCGGCTCCTTCACCTGGTCGGCCACCCACAGCGTGTCGAACTGCTGCCGGGCGGTTTCCAGGGTAAAGGGCTGCCGATGCCACCGGGCCTTGTTCCACAGCTTCAGGATGCCGTGGACGGAGTTACCGACATACAACGCGGCGGTCTTGGGCTTCTTGAGGCCCAGCACGTAGCGGAAGTAAAACTTCAGCCGGCAGGAGAGCCACGTGTTGAGCCGGGAAGCGCTGACTGTGCGGCGGAGTTCCTCGATCGGCTTGGGCGGCGCGGCGGCGAGGGGTTCAACGGGGGCGATCATCGCACGGCGTAGGTGGAGCGTGAGTGCTGATGGCCGTTGCCGTTGCGCTGCGGGCGGGGATAACGCTCGAACAACTCTTCGATGAACCCGGAGGCTTCGAGCTTGTTGAGCTGTTTGACGCCCTTGCCGAACCGTTCCTGGGCGAGCTGCTCGACCTCGGCCTTGTCGAGCCGGTTGTCGTCCACGATCCGGAGGATCAAGTCCTGCTGCTTGGACGTGCAGTTCCAGGCGTCGGGATGACCGTTGGCAGGCAGGCTGTGGCCGTTTCGCGCGTGCCCGTTGCCGTTCCCGTTCTGGGGAGCATGGCCGTTCGTGTGACCGTTGCCGGGGATGTTCCCAGCCGGGAGCCAGCCGGGCTGCTGGAGTTCGCGGTCCACGCTGGCCTGCAGGAGGCTGTGGAGCCGCTGGCTTTCCACGCTGACTTGGGACACGTCGCTCAACTCCGTGCGGAGCGTGAGCATGTATTGATGACTGCTGTAGCCCGGGAGTCCGAGCTTCTTGCTGTAGTTGGCTTCAAGGATGACTGGCATGTGGTGTATTTGGGTTAAGGGTTGTGGGTTGCGGATGGGAAGGGTTCAAGAAGGCGTAAGGAACAAGCTGCGTGTGGGCTGTGGTGGCGGGAGTGCTTCGCCGCCGAGGCGCACGCTGATGGCGGTGAAGCTGCGCGGACCCCAGCGGGTCTCGCCTTCGAGCCAGCGCCGGATGAACTCCGCGACCTGGAGCCGGGCGGTTTCGCGCACCATGCCCAGATGCTGCTCGTTGCCCGCCCATTGGGAGATGAGGGGCGTGACATCCCGGTGCAGCTCCCGAAGCAGGTCCTCCGGGGTGCTGCGGCACCAACCGCGCTCGGTGTGCACGTCCATCTCGTCGGTGTGGATGGCCGGGGGCAACGAAGCCCGGAGGAGCGGCGCGTGGACGATCAGGTGGCTGCCCTCCACTTCGAGTCGCCACGGATCGGCGAGGCGCAGGTGGTAACGATACGTGACGGGCAGGCGCACCCGGGCGACGTTGGTGCCCAGACTGATCCCGAGCAGGGAGCGTTGATCGGTGCGCTCGAAGAACTCGACCTGGCGCG
>RFSE01000398.1 GCA_009924135.1 Pseudomonadota bacterium
CATCCGCCGTGATGCCAACGCCCTCGACGAACTCCGCCGCGAGACCCAGAAGAGCCGCAAGCTCACCCACCCCAACATCGTCCGCATCCACGACTTCGTCCGCCTCGAAGGCGAACCGCCCTTCATCTGCATGGAGTTCGTCGAGGGCACCACGTTGAGTTCGCTCAAGGTCGAGCAGCCCCATCGCGTGTTCGACTGGGACTACCTCAAACCGCTGGTCACGCAGTTGTGCCTGGCCTTGGACTACGCACACAGCGAGGGCGTCGTACACCGTGATCTCAAGCCCGCCAACATGATGGTGGACACACGCGGGCGGCTCAAACTCGCGGACTTCGGCCTGGCCGCGACAATCACGGACTCCATGAGCCGGGTGTCCATGGACATGGGGGCCAGCGGCACCCCCTGTTACATGAGCCCGCAGCAGATGGATGGCAAGCCACCCAAAGCGGCGGACGACATCTACGCATTGGGCGCAACACTCTACGAACTTCTGACGAGCAAACCGCCCTTCCACTCCGGCGATGTCCTGCACCAGGTCCGCAAGCTCGCGCCCGACCCGATCGGCCAGCGCTTGGCGGACTTCGAGATCGCGAATCCGGTGCCCTCGGATGTGGCGGCCATGGTCATGGCTTGCCTCTCCAAAGACCCGGCCCGTCGCCCTCCGAGCGCCGCAGCCGTGGGCCAATGGGTGGGCATCAACATTACCAGCCGGATGATCGGCCTGGCCGTGCAGACTTACGAGGGTGGGGGTGCGCTGGAGGTCGTTTCCGGTGGCGAAGGAAAGTCCCCTACCGTGGAACTGGAGTTCACCCCTGAACCCGAGCGGGGACCGACCCTGAAGAAGTACTTCCTGATGGCCGGTACCGTGGTCGTGATTGGAATTATCGCGGGCGTGGTAATCGCGTTGAACACTCGTAACAGATCGGGAGACCACCCCGTCCCAAAGGACCAGCCCCAAACTACGGCCACCAGCCCGGCCACCGCTTCGCTACCCACCGCCCTCGGTTCCGGCCTGACCTGGGATGAAATTCGCAAGAACGCGGCAGCCGTCGAAGTTGCAGACAAGCGATTTGTCCCGCTCGTACCCAGCGCTGTCCTCAAGGAAATGGCGCAGGTGCCAAGGCAATTCCTGGCCTTTCAGACCAAGATTTTCTACCCGACCGACAACGGTGACAAGACAGCCAACGCGGTGGCGGAATATGTGGTGAAGACCGACGGCTACCTCCTGCTGGCCTGCAATTTCAGCTATCAAGGCAGTGGCACAAAGACGTTTACTGATCGCTGGACCAAAGAACAATTCATCGCCAATGGGTGGAAGGAAATCACCGCCGCCGAACTGGGCGGCACCCTCATCCGGGGCGGCGGCGAACGGCAGCAGGTCTTGTTCATTAAAAAAGCCACCCAAGGCGAACGTGGCCACCTGCGCTGCAACAAATACGATCCCCCTTATTTCATTGTAACCAGTACCACCCCGGCCCAATGAATCATCGGTTCGCCTTCACCCGCCGCCTGGCCACCTCGCCGCCATGATCAAAGTCCTCAGTGATTACAAGGGGTTGAAGGCCGAGACCTTCGTGGACCGCGAGGACTTCATCATCGGCCGGCTGGCGGGCGAGTTTCGCCCCCAGGTCGCTTTGAACCTCGACCTGCGCGTCGCCGGCAAGCACGCCCGCGTGCAGCGGCGCGGCCCCCAGTGGTGGCTTGAAGACCTGGGCACCCCGGGCGGCACCTTCGTGAACGACGAACGCCTCACGAGCCCGCACCCGCTGGCTCCCGATGACCTCGTGCAGGTGGGAAGCTCCAAGCTCACCTTCGTGGATTTGAGCCCGGTGAGCGCGCCCGAACTCGAGGCCTCCTCCTCGGCCAGCCCTGCCTCGACGCCGCCCGATGACTTCTCCGTCAGCTCCACCATGGACGCGCGGGAAGCCGCTCCCTTTTATTTCGACCTCTCGCAGGAGGATGCCCAGGTCCGCATCGCCCAGCTCCTGGCCTTACCGCTGTCCCTGACCGACCAGTCGGAACTGCCCCGCCTCTGCCAGCGGGCGCTCGACCGCGTGATGGACCTCCTCCCCGGAGCCGAACGCGGCGCGCTGCTGGCCTACGACCCCGCGACCAACAAGCTCGCCCTGC
>RFSE01000399.1 GCA_009924135.1 Pseudomonadota bacterium
ACTTGCACTTGCACTCGCGGCGCGCGTTGCAGGCGTTCCAAATGCGGCCGCGCCCGCTCCCGCAGCGGCTGCCGCGTGGGCGGCCGCTGAGGCTGCAGCGGCGCTGGCTGAGACGGCTGAGGCACCATTAGCGACTGCGGCAAGGGCGAAATTGCCCATTTCAACTCGCCGGATTGGGGCCACCTATCGAACGGGAAGGCCCCGACGGCGAACTCGAAATAGAGCTGCAGCAGTGATTTAGTCATGCCATTCAAAGAGATAGCGAGATCCAGTGCAAACTGGGCCAGGAGCGCCACCTCGCCCTCAAAGAGGGGCCCCTCCGCAGAGGGGGCGCCTTCTGCGGCCGGCGCGCCCCCGACAGTTATGAATCGCAAGACCCCGCGCAGATACCGCGCCAGGGCCGCTGGCGCCGGAGCGGACGGCGCCAGGCCCGGACAGAAATGCTTGGCGACGAGGCGGCCCACGGCGGCGTCGGCGGTCTCGGCCGCCACTAACTCGGCCGAGGGGAGCCCGAGCGCGCGGAAGAGGCGGCCGAGCGTGAAATGTACTAGCTTTCCGGCTGAATGCATCCACAAGTCGGGGGGCAGTAAATATGTCCGAATAATGACACCTTCATAGGTAAAACGATCCACTTCGGGGATGTCGAGGATGCGCAAACTATCCATCGCAGCCGGATTCGTGTAATTAGAATAATGCGCCCGATCAAATATTCATTTCTCGCGGGCCGATGACGCTAACCGGTCTACTCAAGCGCGCCGCGATCGTTTTTATCGCGCTGGCCCCCTTTCTGTGCCTGGGGGCGTCTGCCCAAGGCCCCCAGGTGACCAACCAGTGCATTTCGTTCACGGTGGGTCCCGGCACCGGCTGCGCGTGGATGTGCGCGCACTGCGCCGACGCTCTCGGCCCCGCCTACTACTTCCCCGACGGCGTGTGCGCCTACCAGGGCGGCGGCTGCGTGGGCAGCCCCCTCGCCGGGGTGACGTACACGTGCTGCGCCGCCGCGCGCGCGGCGCCCCGGGCGCCGTGCCTGCCGTGAGGCGGCGGCGAGTTTTTTTCGCCGGGCCTTCGCGGGCATTTAATAACGCAACTGCAACCGCAACCGCAGATGCAGGCGCCCCGCAAGCAGGGCGCCGTCCCCGCCGACCCCGCCGAGTACCGCCGCGTCGTCGCGCGCGTCCGCGCGGCGACGGCCCGCTGGCCGAACGCGTACGCGTCCGGCCGCGTCGTGCGCGAGTACAAGGCGGCGATGGCCGCCAAGGGCCTGCGCGCCTACCTCGGCTTCAAGCCGCGGGACGCCCCGCTCGCCCGCTGGTACCGCGAAGACTGGGTCGACGTCTCGACAGGGCTGCCCTGCGGGGCCGCCCGCGCGGCCGCCGCCGCCGCCCAGGGAGCGGCGGCCCCTGGCAAAGAATACTACCCGACCTGCCGGCCGGCGCGGCGGGTGACCGCGCAGACCCCGGTCACCGCCGCCGAGCTGACGGCCGCCGAGAAAAAGCGCATGGTCGCGCAGAAGCAGAAGGCCCGAAAGCGCACCGTGCACTACTCAGAAACAAAAAAAAGATTATAAATAGACAGATGGGGCGCAGACCTTCCCTAACTGCCTATCAAGTAGTGCAGGCGCAAGAACAGGTAGCGGAAGCGCAATATCAGCAAGCGCTCGCGATACGCAATCAGCAGATTGCTGCTGCGCAAGCGCTGGCGCAGGCGCAAGCGCAGGCGCAAGCGCAGGCGCAAGCGCAGGCGCAAGCGCAAGCGCAAAACGCAAGCGAAGCTGCTGCGCTTGCCCGCATCTCGAAGATACCGCAAGTGCCCGGGATAGTTTCCACTCTCAAAGCGCACAATTTGTGCTAAAGACAGTAGTTACGCAATCGACTTCTCCGCGCGAAGTGCGCTTAAATTTTGCGGCTTTTGACATCAGTAAAAGCAAAATACATAATCTCTCACATAAACGGCCGGCTGGCTTGGTAAAGATCACGTAGGGGTGGTGGATTATACTTCAGCTCTCTACCCTACAAATACCGCAAGCGCAGGCGCAAGCGCAGGCGCAAGCGCAGGCGCAAGCGCAGGCGCAAGCGCAGGCGCAAGCGCAGGCGCAAGCGCAGGCGCAAGCGCAGGCGC
>RFSE01000400.1 GCA_009924135.1 Pseudomonadota bacterium
TCTGCCACCGCCGCGTTCCGGGGAAAAGCGGTGGAGGGCCACCGCACTCCAAGCCGCTACCGCGACCACGATGGCCCCCGGATTTCTGGACCGTCCTGGAGTGCGCCGGCAGAGCGGCAGCGGCGACGGCGCTTTCGAGCGGACGGACCCCCTCCTGACAGCGAACGATTTCCGCGCGTACGAAAGCGGTGCCGCGCTCCGCTTGCCACCGCAGTCCAAAACACGCTGCCGCGCACCCGATGGCCCCCGGACTCGCGAAGCGTCCTAGAGTGCGCCAGCCCTCTGGCGCTTTTGTCCGAATCTAACTTGGCTCCAAACGCCGCACCCATGGAAATGCTGCGGCTGGGCTCTGCCACCGCCGCGTTCCGGGAAAAAGCGGTGGAGGGCCACCGCACTCCAAGACGCTACCGCGACCACGATGGCTCCCGGACTCCCGGACCGTCCTGGAGTGCGCCGGCAGAGCGGCAGCGGTGACGGCGCTTTCGAGCGGACGGCCACCCTCCTTACCGCGAACGATTCCGCGCGTGCGAAAGCGGTATCGCGCTCCGCTTGCCACCGCAGTCCAAGACACGCTGCCGCGCCCCCGAATGGCTCCCGGACTCGCGAAGCGTCCTGGAGTGCGCCAGCCCTCTGGCGCTTTTGTCCGAATCCAACTTGGTTCCAAACGCCGCACCCATGGAAATGCTGCGGCTGGGCTCTGCCACCGCCGCGTTCCGGGGAAAAGCGGTGGAGGGCCACCGCACTCCAAGACGCTGGCGCGACCCCGATGGCTTCCGGACTCCCGGACCGTCATGGAGTGCGCCGGCAGAGCGGCAGCGGCGACGGCGCTTTCGAGCGGACGAGCACCCTCCTCAACGCGAACGATTTACGCGCGTGCGATAGCGGTGTCGCGCTCCGCTTGCCACCGCAGTCCAAGACACGCTGCCGCCCCCCGATGGCTCCCGGACTCGCGAAGCTTCCCTGAGTGCGCCAGCCCTCTGGCGCTTTGGCCAACTCCAACGGAGTTGCGCCCTCCAGCCCAAGGTTGGTGCGCAGCGCCTACCTTGGGTGGCAGCCCGCGATGGAAACAACCTCAACGAGGTTGTGGCCGATGCTGCGTGCGTTGAGGACGGATTGGCCACAACCGCGTTGCGGTTGACGAGCCTGGAGGGACGCCCACCCAAGGTAGCTCGTGCCTCGCAACCTTGGGCTTTGAGCCGGAATCCCGTTGGGATTCGCGGATGGAGAGCTGTGAAGCTTGAGTTTCAACATGTCAGCAGATAGCCTGCACATATGAAGTCCAGATACCTTCTCTACATCGACATTCTCGGCTTCTCAGATTTGGTCAACAAGCATCCCGAAAAAATCGCACCGCTTTATCACATCATTTCGAGAATGCGCGCCCACGAGCACGGTGACTTTCAGACCATTGTGTTCTCGGATACGGTGATTGTTTACAATCGCTCGGTTCCGAGAATCGGCTACGACCACGCTTATTTGGTCATGTTTCTTTGTGAATTCGCTCAGCACCTACTGTTTATGTTGCGAGGCACAGGAGTGTATTTCCGCGGGTTGGTGACGTTCGGCGAATTTGAGCACTATCGGCTTGGAAAGGCGGAATGCTTTTACGGAAAAGAGTTGATCGACGCCTACCAACGCGAAAAGCAGATCAAGTCTATTGGCTTGTTCATCGACTCCTATTGCCAGCGTAAGAACATCGTTTTTGACACAACTCCTCTAAACGAAGAACTACAGTTCGTATTTATCACACAAAACATCGGCAGATTGGAAAAAGTATCTATGGGTGGATTTCCCCTGAATCCGATTTTACTAGAGAGCATGGACATTTACAACCTCACGTATGAAATCGACTGGCTGGCCGACGTGTATCAAAATGCAACGGCTCATGAGTTGCCGGATGTGAAAGCCAAGTTTCAAGCAGCCTGGAGCTTTTACCGAAAAACTTACCCGCGCGCGACCCAAGCGTTGGAACTGAATGCGTTCTCCCCGCATTTCATTTGCCCTAGCAGCCTGTTAAAAATCGTTTCCTCCTGTAACGCGCGAACAATGCGGCGCGTCCATGGTGAGCATGGCACTGGGACGACGCAAACCACGGCAGGA
>RFSE01000005.1 GCA_009924135.1 Pseudomonadota bacterium
CCCTCACCCTGCCCTCTCCCCCGATGGGGAAGAAGGGAACCGGTCACCTGCGTCGCTTCTACTGGGCCGTCTGCGCCGCCGTACCGTCGAGCCTGCTGCTCGGGGTGACTACCTACATCACCACAGACATCGCCTCCATGCCGCTCCTTTGGGTGCTGCCGCTCGCGCTGTATTTGCTGACGTTTGTGTTCGTCTTTGCGCGACGGCAGGTCTTCTCGTCGAAACTCCTGTCCCGCGCCCTGCCCATCGGTGCGTTGGCGCTGGCCTACCAGATGTGCGCCGGTCTCAGCGAACCAGCCTGGCTGGTCATGGGCATCCATCTCATCGTGTTCTTTATCGCCACGATGGTCTGTCACGCGCGGCTCGCGGCCGACCGTCCCGACCCCGAACATCTGACCGAGTTCTACCTGTGGATGTCGCTGGGCGGCGTGCTGGGCGGGCTCTTCAACACGCTGGTCGCACCGATGGTGTTCAACTCGGTGTTGGAATATCCCCTGGCCCTCCTGGCCGCCTGCTGGCTGCGACTGGAAATGGAGCGCCGGTCTCCGACCCGGCGCGAATCAAACGAAGGTCCAAAAATTGCCAGCCTGGAAACCGTTGTTCCAGCATCCGGCATCCAGCATCCAGCATTGGACTTGATCTGGCCTGCGGGCCTCGTCGTCCTCACCGCCACGCTGGCCGCCTTCCTGCCGCCCGCGAAACTGCTCCCCGTGCAGGTCCAGTCGCTGGTCATTTTCGGGCTGCCGCTGCTGCTGTGCTTCCTGCTCGTGGATTCGCCCCGCCGGTTTGCGCTCGGACTGGGGGCGGTGTTTGTCGGCAGCGCGTTTTTCAACGGCGGATTTGGCAAGACCCTGCACGTGGAGCGCAATTTCTTCGGCGTAACGCGCGTGACGCTCTCGCCGAACGGCGATGCGCGACAGATCGTCCACGGCCGGACGATTCACGGGCGGCAGTTTCTGGATCCAGCCAAGGCAGCGGAGCCGTTGACGTTCTATCATCGCGAAGGGCCGCTGGGGGATGTGTTCAAGGTGTTTGCGGCGGGGGCAGGAGCCAGAAGTCAGGAGTCAGAAGGCACCGGTGGGCAGCGTGGGACTTGGAACGTGGGAGTCATCGGTCTGGGGGCTGGCTCCATGGCGGCGTATGCGAAGACGGGCGAGCACTGGACGTTTTTCGACATTGATCCATCGGTGCTGCGCATCGCCCAGAATACGAATTACTTCACCTTCCTCGCACACTCCGCAGCCACAGAGACCAAGCTGGTGGAAGGCGATGCCCGTCTGCGACTGCGCGAAGCGGCGAACGGACAGTTCAACCTGCTCGTCCTCGATGCTTTCAGTTCGGACGCCATCCCGGTCCATCTCATCACGCGTGAGGCAGTGGAACTGTACCTGCGCAAATTGGCCCCCGGCGGGTTGCTCGCCTTCCATATTTCCAACCGTTACCTCGACCTCGAACCAGTGCTTGCAAACCTCGCCGAAGACCTTCATCTCGTTGCGTTGAGCTGCGATGACATGTCGCTGACCGAGGCGGAGTTCGCGACGGGTCGCGAACAGGCGCACTGGGTGGTGATGGCGCGGGACGGAGAGACACTGGCAGGCTTTCAACGCCGCACCCGCTGGTCACCGCTCGAAGGGCGGGTCGGCGTGGGAATTTGGACAGATGATTTCTCCAGCCCGCTGCGGGTGATTCAGCGGTGAGCGTGTGTGTGAGTGAGGGCACCGTGCGCGCGAACCCTCCTCTCCCACACTCTCACACCCTCATACTCCGGCACTCTGGCACTCTGGCACCCTCTCACTCATCCCCGCCGTCGCCGCCGCGCTTCTCCCACGCCCGGCGCGGTCGTTCCGGCGCGGTGGTGTCCACTTTGGGGTAATACGTTTCCTCGCCGAGCAGCGCATCCACGGCGCGTTGAAAGGCAACCGACGGTGCGACGGCGTAGCGTTCGTGCGTTTCAATGAAAAGCGGCGGGGCATCGGGGTAACGGAAGCACAGGAAGAGCGGGCATTTGCCCCGATGCGCCTCGACGAGGGCCCGGGTGGCTTCGAGTTTCGCATCGTCAAGGTGCGCGGGGTAGAGGCGTAGATGCACCTGTTTGGTGAACTTCCGCGGCGCGTCCTCGAGTGACATGATCTCCGTCGGGAAGAGCTTGGGCTTGTCCTCCTCGTTGTTGACCTCGCCGACCACGAGCAACGCCTTCTGCGGCACCATCAGCTCGCGGTACTTGTCGTAATTCTCGTTCATCAGGAGCATCGAGAACGTGCCTTCCAGGTCCTCCAACGTTACCATCGCATAAGGCTTGTTGTTCTTCTTGCTGACGCCCTGTTGCACGGTTCCGACCATTCCGCCAATGCGCGTCATGGTGCGCGGCTGGAGCGCTTTCGCCGTGGTGGAGTTGTGCAGGCAGAATTTTTCCAGCAGCGGGGCCAGCGGCGTGAGCGGGTGGCCGGTGACGTAGAAGCCCAGCAGTTCCTTCTCGTGGGCGAGCAGCTCGTGCTGCGGCCACTCGGGGAGCTGCGCCGCCTTCTCGACCTTTGCGGCCGCGGCCGGCTCCTCCATCATGCCAAACAGGGAAACCTGCCCGCGCACGCGGTCGGCCGCCGCGCTGGCGGCGCGGGCCATCACGCGGTCAAGCGCGGCAAACATCGAGGCGCGCGTCTCGTTCAGGCTGTCGCACGCACCGCACTTGATGAGTGCTTCGAGCGTCTTGCGGTTGACGGTGCGCGAGTCCACGCGTTCGCAGAAATCGGTGAGGCTGGTGAATTTGCCGCCCTTGTCACGGGCTTCGATGATGCCCTGCACGGCGATTTCACCAACACCTTTGATCGCGGCGAGGCCGAAGCGGATGGCGCCGGCGACCGGAGCCGGGGTCTCGGATTTGGCATCGGCCGGCTGGGGGGAAGCCGGAGCCTCCTCGCGCCGGTTGGTGCGGGAGGAAGGGTAAAAGAACGCCTGGCCATCGTTCACGTCCGGCGGGAGCACTTCCACGCCGAGGGCCTTGGCTTCATCCAAAACGATCTTGAGCTTCTCCTGCGTGCCCATGTCGTTCGTCATCATCGCGCTGAGGAATTCGACGGGGTAGTTGCCCTTCAGATACGCGGTCTGGTAGGCGACGACCGCATAGGCGGCGGCGTGGGATTTGTTGAAGCCGTAGCCGGCGAATTTCTCGAGCACATCGAAGATCTGGTTGGCCTTCGATTCCGGGATGCTGTTCCGCTCCTTCGCCCCCTTTACGAAGGACGTACGGTACTTGGCCATCTCCTCGGGCTTCTTTTTGCCCATCGCGCGCCGGAGCAGATCCGCGCTGCCCAGCGAGTAACCCGCCAGGATCTGCGCGGCCTGCATCACCTGCTCCTGGTAGATGAGCACGCCGTAGGTCTCCTTCGAGATGCTCTCCAGCAGCGGATGTTCGTAAACGATCTCGACCTCCCCGTGGCGGCGCTTGATGAAGTCGGGAATGAGGTCCATCGGGCCGGGGCGATAGAGCGCCACGAGCGCGGTGATGTGCTCGACGGAGCTGATCTGGAACTTCCGGCACAAGTCGCGCATGCCGCCGGATTCCAACTGGAAGATGCCGACCGTGTTGCCTTTGTTGAGCAGGTCGTAGGCTTTCGTATCGTCGAGCGGGATTTCGTCCACGTTTACGGTGATGCCCTGGGTCTTTTTCACCATCTCGCACACATTGCGAATGACGGTGAGGGTCTTGAGCCCCAGGAAGTCCATCTTCAGCAGGCCGAGGTCGCCGACCGGACCCATCGGGTATTGCGTGACGATGGTGCCGTCCTCGTCCTGCTTGAGCGGCAGCAGGTTCACCAGCGGCTGGTCACCGATGACCACGCCGGCGGCGTGCACGCTGGAGTTGCGCGCGATGTCTTCGAGCACAAAGGCGGAGTCCAGCAGTTCGCGGGTGACTTCCTCCGACTCGTAGGCGGTTTTGAGTTCCGCCGACTGCTTGAGCGCCTTCTCGAGCGTCATCTTCAGGTCCGCCGGCACCATCTTCGCCAGCCGGTCGCACTCGCCGTAGCTCAGGCCCATGACGCGGCCCACGTCGCGGATGACGGACTTCGCACCCATCGTGCCAAAGGTGATGATCTGCGCCACCGAATCGCGCCCATACTTCTGCCGCACATACTCGATGACGTCCGCCCGACGATCGTCGGCGAAGTCGATGTCAATGTCGGGCGGGTTGACGCGCTCGGGATTCAGGAAGCGCTCGAACAGCAGGTTGTACCGGATCGGGTCAACGTTCGCGATGTCCAGCAGGTAGGTGACCAGTGAACCGGCCGCGCTACCGCGCGCCACGCACGCCACGCCCATTTCCCGGCCCTTCGCAACGAAGTCGGCGGTGATGAGGAAGTAGCTGATGAACCCGGTCTTCTCGATGACGGTGAGTTCGAGTTGCAGGCGGTCGATGATGACCTTGATCGCTGCGGCTACGGCCGGCTGTTCGTGGAGTTTTCCAGAAGTGTTCAGTAGGCAGTTTTCAGTGTTCAGTGGAGCCCCGTCAGCGGCCGCAGTGCCCTCGCCTGACTGAACACTGGATACTGAATACTGATTACTGTCCAAAGTGGGCAACTTCCTCGGCTCACGAATTCCCTCAACCACGAACTCCTTCCCGACGGCCTTCACGTCCAGCGTGTAGCGGCGGCCCAGGCCTTCGGCCAGGAGCTTCCGCAGATAGCCTTCGCGCGTGTAGGTTTCGGGCGGATGGAAAACCGGGTAGTGGAGCGTCTTGAAGTCGAAGTCCACGTTGCACTTCTCGGCGACCTCGACGGTGTTCGTGACCGCCTCGGGCACCTCGGAGAACAGCGCCTTCATCTCGTCTGCGCTGCGCAGGTAGAACTGCTCCGGCACGTAGCGCATCCGCTTCTGGTCCGCGAGCTGTGTCTGGGTGCCGATGCAGATGAGGCAATCGTGCGCCTGCGAATGCCCCTTCTCGACGTAGTGCACGTCATTCGTCGCCACCAGCTTGAGGCCGAAATCCTTCGCCCACGGGATCAGGTGGCGGTTCACCTTGGCCTGCTCGGGGATGCCATGGTTCTGGAGTTCGAGGAAGTAGTTCTCCGCGCCGAAGGTTTGCTTGTACCAGTCCACGGTCTCGCGCGCCTTGTCGAGCTGGTCATGCATGATCAATTGCGGCACCTCGCTGGCCAGACAGCCGGACAAGGCGATGAGCCCCTCGTGATGCGCCGCGAGCAGTTCCTTGTCCACGCGGGGCTTGTAATAAAAGCCTTCGAGATGCGCCTTGGTGACCAGCTTCACGAGGTTCTTGTAACCGGCCTCGTCCTTGGCGAGCAGCAGCAGGTGCTGATAGACCTCCTTGCCGCCTCCGCCGGAGCCGGCCTTCTTCTCCAGGCGGCTGCCGTGCGCAACGTAAACTTCGCAGCCGATGATCGGCTTGATGCCCTTCTCGCGAACGGTTTTGTAGAAGTCCACGGCCCCGTAGAGCACGCCATGGTCCGTGATGGCCATCGAGTGGAACTTCAGGTCGTGGGCGCGCTCGGCGAGCTTGTCCAGACGGCACGCGGCATCCAGGAGCGAATACTCCGTGTGCAGGTGCAGATGGACAAAGTCAACGTGTGACATGGGAGGAAAAGTTTGGGCGGGCGCGGCAAGATGTCGAGTGTGGATTCATCGCGCACGGCTGATAATCAACCGCAGACCACCTGGTTGGCGGTCCCCGAATTTTGGCCGCGAAGGGGCGCAAAGAACGCAAAGCGAAAACTGGTTCACTCATTGCATCCAACATTGGCCGTAGCAGCCACCTCAGCAGTTCCTCCTTTTGCGCCGCTTGTGCCTTTTTGTGGCAACAATTCAGCCTTGTGACCGAAGCGCGCTGTTGATTTCCGCGCCCCAGCGGCCAAGCTCGCCCCATGCTTTTCCTACGCTGTTTGCTCCTCACGCTCGCGCTGGCCACCGCTTCGTCCGCCGCCGTCTCGAACTGGCCCCAGGCCGCCGGTCCGAACGGCACCTGGTCCGTCGAGGCGGATGACGTGCCGGTCAAGTGGAGCGTCGCCCGCGACGAGGGCGTCGTCTGGCGCACCACGCTGCCGGAGACCGGCCAAGGCGGTATCGCCGTCTGGGGCGACCGCGTCTTCCTCACCACGCTTAAGCCGGAGGACAGCAAACCGCCGCTGGGCAAGGACATCATCGGCCATTGCCTCGACGCGAAAACCGGCAAGATCCTCTGGACCGTGAACCTGCCGGGCCGCGAGACCAGCGTGCCGGCCTATTTCTTCAGCGATGCGACCTCGCCTTCGCCCGTGACGGATGGCCAGTACGTGTGGTTCTTCAATGCCTGCGGGTCCATGGGTTGCTATGACTTCGCCGGCAAGCAGGTCTGGTTCCGCGAGTGGCAGCCGACCGGTGGCCGTCCCTTCAACAAGCAGTTCGAACCGATCCTCTTCAACGACGCCCTGCTCAACATGGAGCCGCGCGACACGGATGATCCCAAGCGCGAGGGCAAGGACCCGTGGAATTACATCCGCGCCCTCGACAAGCGCACCGGCCGTACGCTGTGGGTCGCCGACGATGCGATGACGCACTACAACACGCCCGTCTTCGGCCGCCTCGCCGATGGTACGCCCGCCGTGCTGCAAGGGCGCGGTGCGTATCATGGCGTGCCCGAGCTGCCCATCGGCCTGAGCCTTACGAGCCTCGCGCCGGGCAAGGAAGGCAAGACGATCTGGCGCTTTGAGACCAACCGCAGCAAGGCTTGTTACACCATGCATTGGAACACGAAATACGCCGCGTGGTTCGACATTGACGCTTCTGAACATCAGGTGCTGGATGCCGCGACCGGCAAGCTCCTCCGCTCGCAATCGCTCGTGAAACAAGTAGATTGGCGGCGCTTTAATCCTGCGACCGGCAAGCATGAGCTGCTCGGGGATACGGACCTCTCGAAACAAACGCCGCCGTTGAAAGTCTTCCCCGCGCAGTTCTGCAACATCCTGCTCGGCAACTGGCACTGGTTCCTCTGTTACACGGAGAACGGCAAACAAAAGCTTGGCCCGCCCTACTCCGTGGGCCGCGTGCATCTCGAAACCGGCAAGGTGGAATACCTCGAAGTGCCCGTGGCCGTGGCGCGGGCGGCGGGCCAGCCGGACCAGTTCGTCTGGAACAAACCGCAGAAGTCCTCGACAGTCAACTCGCGCGGCATCGACGTCGCCTCGGACAAGCGTTCGCAGGGCGATGGGTGGTGGTGGGGCTATCTCGGCAGTCCGACGGCCGCCGGTGGCAAGGTGTATTTCACCACGATGATGGGCGTCACCTACGTCCTCGACGGTCGCGCCACCGTATTGGATGACAAGGCGCTGCTCGCCGTCAACGACCTCGGCCAGCCCGGCCAGACTTGGAGCCTCAACTCGCTCTCCTATGCGGGCGGCCACCTCTTCCATCGGAGCATGAAGGAAGCCGTCTGCCTCGGCCGGAAATGATCACCCCCGTCGCCCCATGAGCAAGGACCTCTCCCGCGAACTCGTCGCCGAAATGGCCGGTGTCTATCGCGATGCCGAGGAAGCCCGCGTGGCCAGCTTCGTGCGGCTCCAGCAGGAAGCGCAGGAGCGCCCCAGCCCAATCTGTGCCGGCCAGTCCGTGTGGACGCTCCATCTGGAACCAGTCACCCCCGAAAACGCCGTGAACCATCCGGGCTATGTCGTCCTGGCCGGCCAGGTGTTGGACACGCGTGAAACCACCTACGAAGTGAGCTTCAGCGGACGAGTGCGGACGTGTCCGCGCACCAGCCTGTACGCGACCTTGGCCGCCGCCGAACTTGAAGCCCAGCACTGCAACGGCGCCATCGCCCGCCGTCTGGCTGAGTTGCATGATGGCGGACTGGCGTAATTCTCCGGCGCGCCCAGTCGAGCTTCAGCTTACCTTCCGCAGCTTCGTGACGCGCCCGGTGTTGACCCACTCGGCCACGAAAATGTTGCCGGCGGCGTCGAAGCAGGCGTCGTGCGGGTGGAGGAACTTGCCGGAGACCCAGCCTTCGCCCTTTTCCTCGCGGCGGAGTTTCATGCCGTCCTTCAGCACGGCGGCACGCCATTCGGGGTCTTCGCCGAGGTGGGTGATGACCTTGTCGTCCTTGTCCAGCAGCGTGACCCTGGCGCTGAGGTCGGGCACGAGCATCACGTCGCCGTGCGTGTCGATGTTCGCAGGGAGGATGAAGCCGTCGAGGGTCTTCACGTGCTTGCCTTCGAGGGTAAACCATTGCAGCCGCTTGTTCGCACGGTCACAGACAACGACGGAGGGTTTGCGACCAGGTCGGTCGTCCAGCCAGATGCCGTGCGGGGTGTTGAACTGGCCGTTCTCCTTGCCCGGTTCGCCGAACTTCGCGAGCCACTTGCCGTCCTTGTCGTAGCGGTGGACGCGGTAGGAACCGTAGCCGTCCGCGAGGTAGAAGCCACCGTCGGGAAGGAAGGCGTAGTTGGTGGGCATGAAGGCGTCGCGACCCCAGCGCTTGATGGGCTTGGTGTCCTCGTCCTTGAGATACACGCCCGAGTCCATCGGAGCGTACTTTTGCCAGACGGTTTCACCCTTGAGCGTAAGCTTGGCGAAACTCTTCACCTGCTGGTAGGCGGTGACCCAGAGGAATTGCTCCTTGCCCTCGGTGCGAACTTCGAGGCCGTGGCCGCCGCCTTGAAACTGCTGACCGAACGCGCGGATGAACTTGCCCTGCGGATCGAACACGAAGATGGACGGGTGGTCCTTCAGGTTCTCGCGGCCCTCGTGGATGACGTAGAGGTTCTGGTCACGGTCCACGGCGACGTTGTGGGTGGTCTGCCAGGAGTATTGGGCCGGGAGCTGCGCCCAGTTGTGGTGGACCTCGTAGCGATGTTCGCCCGCACCGATGACCAGCTGCTTGTCAGACTTCTGCGCGGTGAGCACGCGCGGCGCGGCGAGCGCAGCGGCGGTGGTGGCGAGGAAAGCGCGGCGGGATTGAAGGAGGCGGTTATTCATGGTGGCAGATGAACAGGTCATTAAGTCGGTGAACGCAGAGACAGTGTAAGCGGACCCTTAAAACCTGCAACCCTGAGGAAGCCCGTTGAGGAAACGCGCGGCCAGGACGCCACGGGACGAACTCCTGCCGTAGCGCGGGCAGCCCTGCCCGCGCGTTCTGAACTGGAACCGTTGCGAACGGTCGCTCGGGCAAGGCTGTCCGCGCTACGGGGTCCATTGTAAATCCCCTTCCCTGAACGGCATCGCCTGTGCCAGTTTCCCTCCATCATGCGCGGGCCAGTGTTCATCTTGACGTCCTTCCTCTGCGGCATGCTGTCCGCGCAGACCACGGACCTCACCATCACGCCCGGCCCCGGTCCACTGCGGCTGGGCCTGCGTGGCCAGGTGGGCCGCGAACACGTCCTGCAAAGCACGACTAACCCGGCGCTCACGAACAGTTGGGGTGAACTGCTCACGCTCACGCTTACCAACAGCGTTCATTCGTGGTGGGACAGTGCAGCCCCGACGGTGCCGCTGCGATTCTACCGCGTCATCGCTCCCGCCACGGCCCGGCCGCCCTTTTACGCCAGCGATTTCCGGCTGATTGACCACACGGACCGTTCCCGCGAACTGACTTACTACGATAATTACCGCGCCGTGGTGCTGATCTTTACCGCCGTAAGCTGCACAAATTCACAAGCCAGCGTTCCCGTCATCAAGGCGCTGCGCGACCAGTTCGAGCCGCAGGGCGTGCATTTCCTGCTCCTCAATGCCAGCCCCGGCGATCAACGCACCAACATCGCGGCGCAGGCGGTGGCCCTGGGCATCGACCTGCCCATCTTGAAAGACGATGGCCAGCTCGTGGCCCGAGAGCTGGGCGTGCGGGCGACCACCGAGGCGTTCTGTTTCGACACATCAAACTGGATGCTGTTCTACCGGGGCGCCCTGGATGACCGACCGGATTTCAACATCGCCCCGCTCCCGACCACCCAACGCTATCTTTCCAACGCATTGGCCAGCTTCATCGCCGGACAGGTTGTCACGCCGAGCCGGACGGTGCCGCAGGGCTGCACCGTTCTACTGCCCGCGCCGTCCAACTTCACCTACGCGACCAACATCGCGCCGCTGCTGCAGGCCCGGTGCGTGCAGTGCCACAGCGATGGCAACATTGGCACCTGGTCCATGACCAATCACGCCGTCGTGAGCAACTACTCCCGTTCGATCAAAAACGAAGTCCTCGCCCACCGCATGCCGCCGTGGCACGCGGACCCCCAATACGGCAGCTTCACCAACGACAACTCACTCACGCCGGACGAGGCGGCCATGCTCATTCAGTGGATCAACAACGGCGCCCCACGCGGACCCGGCGCGGACCCGCTCGAAGTCACGCCTTCGCCTACCAACGCCTTTTCCTCCACCTGGCCGCCGGCGCTGGGGACGCCCGATGTGGTGCTGCGCATTCCCACGCAAAACATCCCCGCATCCGGCATCGTAAACTACGTGTATGTGAACGTCCCCAACACCCTGCCCCAGGACGCATGGCTGCGCGCCGCCGTGGTGCGGCCGGGCAACCGCCGGATCGTGCATCACTGCCTGGTCTATTTCGGAAACAACAGCACGTTCATGGGGCTGGACGGTTACTTCGCCGGTTATGTGCCCGGGATGGAACCGGTCCCATTTCCGGCCGGCACCGGCAAGCTGCTGCCCGCCGGCACCACGTTGAAGTTCCAGTTGCACTACACCACGACCGGCCAGACGGAGACGGATCAAACCGAACTGGGGCTTTATTTCGCGCCCACCCCGCCCGCCGCCGAACTTCAAACCAAGTCCGCCTACGACCTGCTGTCCTTTACCGGCATTCCCTTCTTTTCGATTCCGCCCTTCACCATCCCCGCCGGGGCGGCAGACTATCCGGCCGTAACGGCGAGCTTCACCCCGTCCACGACCAAAAGTGTCATGCTGTACGAAATCAGCCCGCACATGCACTACCGGGGTTCGCGGTTCAAGTGCGAGGCCGTGTATCCCGACAATACCCGCGAAGTGCTCCTCTCCGTCCCCAAGTACGAGTTTCACTGGCAGACGCTCTACCGGCTCACGCAACCCAAGGTGCTGCCCGCCGGGACGCGGCTCGAATGCAGCGGCGCGTTCGACAACTCCGCCCAGAACCGCGACAACCCCGACCCGAGCGCCACCGCAGTTTTCGGTGAGCAGACGTTCAACGAGATGTTCATCGGCTACGTCAACTTCTCGGTGATTCCGTAAGAGCTACTCCTTGCCCGGCGCGCGCTTCTTCTTGCCGGCTCCGCCGGGACCAGTCGTGGGCGTGACGGGCAGGGGCACAAAATCGCGCTGGAGGATCATCCATTCCTGCATCGCGGCCTTCAGCTCGCGTTCGACCGTCACGGCGTCGAGCTTGTCGGCGAGGTTGTTGAATTCGCCGGGGTCCTTCTCCAGGTCGTACAGCTCGAACATCGGCCGTGGGGACGCGAAGTAGAGCTGTTCGAACTTCGGCTCCAGTTTGCCGGTCTCGTGCAGTTTCACGATTTCCTTCCAAAACGCGTCCCCTGCGAAGTCCACCGGCCAGTAGGGCAACTGGCCCAGCGCGTTGTAGATCAGCTTGTGCGTCTTCGATACGACGACGCGCCCAAGGTCAAAGACCGCGCTGTTGCCCGGCAGGCCGGACCCATGCGCGCCGCGTTCAGCGAAGGCGAACTGGCGGCCCTGAAACGGTTCACCCCGCAGCAGTTTCGCAAAGCTTTTGCCCGTCATCTCCGGCGGCACCGGCAGCCCGGCCGCTTCGAGAAACGTCGGCGCGATGTCCTCGCCACTGATAAGTTCGGCAGACGAGGAGCCGGGCTTGGTATTCCCCGGCCAGCGCACGAGCAACGGGACGTGGATGCCGAACTCGAAGAGCGTGCCCTTGCCCCGGAACTGCGAGCAGCCGTTGTCGCCCATGAAACCGACGATGGTGCTGTCCGCGAGGCCGCGCTTCTCCAGCTCCGCCATGACTTCGCCAAAGAAGACGTCGAAGTGCGCGATCTCGTCGTAGTAGCGCGCGAAGTCCTCGCGCACGAGCTGGGTATCGGGATAGTGCGACGGGAGCTTGAGCTTCGCGGGGTCGTGCTTCACCGGGCCGTGCGTGTTGAGCGGGCGATGCGGGTCGTTCGAGCAAAGCTGGAGGAAGAAGGGTTTGTCCTTGGGCTTCAGGTCGAGGAACTCCTTGAACTGGCCCAACGAAACTTCGTTTTCGCCGGCGGTCTTCACGTAATCGAGGCGGTCGGGGAAAGTGGCCAGCTTGTACTTCTCAATCACCGCGCGCGACTCCGCCGAAGTCGTCGCCCCGTCCATGTGATAGGTGCGTCCCGCCACACCAGTGAACCAGCCCGCCGCGCGCAACGCCTCGGGATACGTCTTGATATCGCGCGGCAACGGAGCGGAAAAACGCGACATGGCGATGGCCACCGGCGAGCGGCCCGTGAAGATGCTCGCGCGCGAGGGCACGCACTGCGGGCACGTCACGTAGGCGCGGTCGAACCGCATGCCCTGCGCGGCGAACTTGTCGAGGTTCGGCGTGAGGATGTCCTTGTTCCCGTAACAACCGACGTGCGGATAACTATGGTCATCGGAGAGGATGAGCAGGACATTCAACTTGCCGGCGGCCTGGGCGATGGTCAGGAAACAGAACGCAATGAGGACGGCAACGAGGCGGTTCATGGCTTTTTGGATTTCGGCGCAGGCTTCTGCTCCGGCTCGGTGCCGGGCGCGGGCGTTTCCGGCACCTTGAGGGTCGGCTCGCCCTGAAGCCAGCCGAGCGAGGCGAGAAACTTGTCGGCCTCGGCCAGGGTGATGGTTTTCCACGGTTCCTGGTTGAAGAAGCCGTGGCCCTGCCCGGTGTAGAACCGCGTTTCACAGCGCACGCCGGCAGTCTTCATGTTCGCCTGAAAGCGCTCGACCGTGGCGACCGGGATAAGGTTGTCGTTGCGGCCGAGGAACACGATGGCCGGCGGATCGTCCGGCGTGATGTTATGGGCCGGGGAAAACTCCTTGAACCGCTGGCCCACGCGTTTGGCGCCCCAGCCGCCTTCCGGACCGTTGTCAAAGACCGGGTTGAACAGCACGAGTGCGGCAGCCTTGGGTGAAACCTTCACGTCGTCCGCCGGATCATCGCTGCCTTCAACCATGCCGACGAAGGCCGCGAGGTGCCCGCCGGCCGAGCCACCGCCGGCCCCGATGCGCGCGGCGTCCACGCCCAGTTCACCGGCATGGGCGCGCACCCAGCGCATCGCGCTCTTCGCGTCCTGCACACACTGCGTGGGTGGCTCTTCAGGCGCAGCGCCTCGGAGCAACCGATATTGGACCTGCACACAGACCAGGCCGCGGGTGGCGAGATAACGGCCCTGCTCGTTGAATTGAACCGGCGTCCCACCCACCCAGCCGCCGCCGTGAAAGAACACCATGGCGGGCCGGTGGTCCGTCGCCTTCCAGTCAGATGGCTTGATAACGTACAGGCGCAGCCCGCGTTCGCCGACCCGCTTGTAAACATGCGATTCACCGAACGGTTCCACGGCGGCTTTGCCCGACTTGTCTGCGGCCGGCAAATCAGACAACGGGCCGGCCAGCAGACCTACAAGAACGAGGGGGAAGAGGGGTTTCATTTGTGTTGGGCAGCTTGATTCAAACACGTCGTCGCAATCAATCGGGTTCAGGTGGTGCCAGCTTGACCCGTCGGAGCTGCGATGCCGCGAGTGCCGCACCGTCCGGTGGAAAGGACAAGGGTTGCGTAGGACATGCCTGGGCAAGGATGAAATGGCAGCAATTATTTGGCCAGCTTGCCCTTCTTCTTCGCCGGCGCACCGGGCTCGGGACCATCGTTGTCGGTGCGACCGCCGCCCCAGAGCGGTTTTACGTTTGCCGTGTTCCAGGTGTCCCAGAGGGATTGCAGTTCCTTCACCTTGTCCGGTTGGGCGGCCGCGAGGTCTTTTGATTCACCGATGTCCTCGCGCAGGTTGTAGAGTTTGAGCGGTGAAGTTCCGGCCTTGCGCCCGGCAGCCACGCCGTCTGCCGTGGTGTCGTAGCGGACGAGCTTGAAGTCCCCGGCGCGCACGGCCATCTGCTCGCCGAAGCGCCAGAAGAGCGCCTCGTGGGGCGGGCCGGACTTTGCGCCGGTCAGGAATGGCAGCAGGTCCACGCCATCGAGCTTCCACTCGGGTTTCCGCTCCACGCCGGCTGCGGCCAGCGCGGTCGCGTTCAAGTCGAGCTGGATGGCGGGCTGGTCGAAGACGGCGGGCTTCAGCTTTGCCGGCCACGACACGATGAACGGCACACGTACGCCGCCTTCGAGCGTGGTGCGCTTGGAACCGCGCAAGGGCAGGTTCACCGAGCCGTTGATGGTGACCCCCGGCATCGTCGGTCCGCCGTTGTCGCTGATGAAGGTGACAAGCGTGTTCTCGGTCTGGCCGGTCTCGGCGAGCTTGGCACGCACCTTGCCGATGGCCTCGTCCATCGCGAGCATCATGGCGTCGTAGGTGCGGCGCTGCTTGTCGGCGATGTTCGGAAACTTCGCGAGGCGGTCGTCGGTCGCATGCATCGGCGTGTGAACGGCGTTGAAGGCGAGGTAGAGAAACCAGGGCCGGCCCTTGTGCTTCTGGATGAAATCGCACGCTTCACGCCCGAACGCATCCGTCGTGTAGTCGAGTTCCTTCACCGGTTCCGTGCCGCGCAAAATCCCGGCGGACTGGAAGTAACTGTGCGCCCCGCCGAGGAAGCCGAAGAACTCGTCGAAGCCACGCTTGGGCGGCTGCATGGCGTCCTGCGCGCCGAGGTGCCACTTGCCGACGAGGCCGGTAACGTAGCCGGCGGCCTTGAGGCGGTTGGCGATGGTCGTCTCGGTGAGCGGCAGGCCGGCGTTGGGCGCGCCGGGATTAAACTCGTGCCCGAAGCGTTGCTGGTAACGGCCCGTGAGCAGCGCCGCGCGCGTGGGCGAACAATACGGCCCGGTGACGTAGCCGCTGGTGAAGCGCACGCCCGAGGCGGCCAGCGCGTCGAGGTTGGGCGTGGGGATGTCCTTGCAACCGTGGAAACCAACGTCCGCGTAGCCCATGTCATCGCCGACAATGAAGAGGATGTTGGGGCGCGATTCGGCTGCGTACGTGACGGTGGCAAAACTGGCGAGGAGCAGGATGACGAGGGTTCTCATATTGGGTGGGTCAGTCGCAGACAGGTTTCAAGGGGCCTTCGTTTTTGGGGCTCCGATGGCCCCCTCTTCGTGGCTCAGATGGCCCGGGGTCACCGCGCCTTTGAGCAGTTCCGCGAGCTTTGCCCGCATTTTGGCCACGCGCTCGGGCTCCTTGTCGGCGAGGTTGGTTTTCTCACCAATATCAGCGGCGAGGTTGTACAGCTCGAGTCGCTCACCTTTACCGTCAGCCTTGCCCTTGCCCTTTTTGCCCTTCTGCTTTGGGCTGCCCTCAGGGGCTTCCTCGCTGTCGGCTTCACTGGCGTTCAGCAGCAGCTTCCAATCGCCCATCCGCACGGCAGCCCGATCGGGGGATTGAACGCTCAGGATCACCTCGTGGGGCGAAGGGGCGCCCTGGGTGAGCATCGGCCACACGTCGCGACCATCCAGCGGGGTTTTCTGTTCGAGCGAACCTCCCGCGAGCTTCACGAGCGTCGGATACCAGTCCACCGTGTGCATCGGCTCCGTCACGTGTTTGCCCGACGGAATGTGGCCGGGCCAGTTCACAAAGCCGCAGCCGCGCACGCCGCCTTCGTAGATCGTGCCCTTGCGGGCGCGCAACGGGCCGTTGTCCGTGGGGGGCGGGCCGCCGTTGTCGGTGGTGAAGATGATGAGCGTGTTGTCGCGGAGGCCTGCCTTGTCCAGCGCCCCGAGGATTTGCCCGATGGCCTCGTCCACGGCGGCGAGCATGCCGGCGAGCTTCTGGCGCGGGCCTTTCAACGCGCCGTAGGGCTGGAGATAGCTCTCCGGCACTTGGAGCGGTGCATGGACGCCATTGAACGGCACGTAGAGGAAGAAAGGTTTCGCCTTGTCCTTTTCCGCAATGAGCCGGCACGCCTCGCGCGTGATGAGGTGCGTGCTGTACCCTTCCTCCTTCACTTCCTGATCGTTGCGGTACCAGTCATGCGTTGTGCCCCGCACGTGGGTGAAGTAATCGATCATGCCAAAGTAATGGCCGTATTGATGATCGAACCCGCGCGCCGTCGGCAGATAGGCGCGTTCGAATTCACCGAGGTGCCACTTGCCCGTGAGCGCGGTTTCGTAACCGGCGTCCTTCAGCGCATTCGCGAGCGTGCGCTCGGCCAGCGGCAGACCCCATGTGGCGTGCGGACGCACGATCGTATAGACCCCGGTGTGAGTCGCGTAACGACCGGTCAACAAAGCCGCGCGGGTTGGCGAGCAGACCGGCTGCACGTAGAGCGAATCGAGGATCACGCCGGCGCTGGCCAGCTTGTCGATGTTCGGCGTCTTGATGTCCTTGCCGCCGTTGAATCCGCAGTCCGCAAAGCCGAGGTCATCGACCAGGAAAAAGACGATGTTGGGCCGCGCCGGGGCGGCGGTGGCGGAAGCGGCCATGAGGCCGAGCGCGGCGAGCAACGCGACGCGCAGCCAAGCAAGGTTTTTGAACAGCATTACCCGTCAGACGGCCCACAGCCGTGGGCTGGTTACTGAATACTGTCCTCGTTCTCCGTACTTGCCGCGCGCGCGTGCGGTTGCGAACGTCGTTTAGCAAATGAACGAACCCAGTCCCGCCGGCCCGCCAGACGCCGCACCCGCCGCCGCGCCGCACCCGCCCAAATCCATCGCGCACCCGCGCGACCCGCTCCATGGCATCACGTTGGAAACCATCATCAAGGCGCTGGTGGCCCGGCATGGCTGGAACGAAATGGGGCGGCGCATTCCCATCCGCTGCTTCATGTTCGATCCCACCGTGACCTCAAGCCTCAAGTTCCTGCGCAAGACGCCGTGGGCGCGGAAGAAGGTGGAAGACTGGTACATCTACGAGCTGCCCCGGCAGTGAACGACGCCAACCGCTCCGGCTGCCCAATAGAAGGCAGGCAAACGAGTTGCGCGGGTAGGGTGCGTCTGTCCCCAGCGCGCCGCCGAGCCACCCGGACGCCATCAGACTTCGGCGGCGCGGTGAGGACACCGCGCCCTACCAGTCAACCGACCGTCGTACCCGGGGCGAGTGGATGACCGGCCAAAAACTCGGCCGCCGTCATCCGGCGGCTGCCTTCCTTTTGCACTTCGAGCAAACGCAGCGCCCCTTCCCGGCACGCGACGACTATGCCGGTCTTGTCGGCGGCCAGGACTTCGCCGGGCTGGCCCGAGCCGGGGGCGAGGTCCGCGCGCCAGACCTTGAGCAGGAGCGGCTTGGGTTGGGCGGGCAGGAAAGTAAAAGTGCCGGGCCACGGCGTGAAGGCGCGGAGACGGTGGTGCAGGACCTGTGCCGGCTGCGACCAGTCCAGACGACCGTCATCCTTCGCGAGTTTCCGGGCGTAGGTGACGCCGACGGCGGGTTGCGGACAGGGCGGGAGCTCGCCGCTGACGTAGCGCGGAATGGTTTGGACAAGGAGTTCCGCGCCCAGAGTGGCCAGCCGGTCGTGAAGGGTCTGAGAATTGTCTTCCGGCGCGATGGGTGTGGCGCGCGTGGCCACAATGCCGCCGGTGTCGAGGCCGGCGTCCATCCGCATGATGGTCACGCCCGACTCGGCGTCGCCTTCGAGAATGGCCCACTGGATCGGCGCTGCACCACGCCAGCGGGGCAGGAGCGACGTGTGGACGTTGAGACAGCCGTGCGTGGGGATGTCGAGCAACGCCTGCGGCAGGATTTGTCCGTAGGCCAGGACCGCGACGAGTTCGGGACGCAACTCGCGAAGTAGCTGGAGGAACGCTTCGTTCCGCGCGCGTTCCGGTTGGAGGACGGGCAGGCCGAGGCGGAGGGCGAGTTCCTTGACGGGCGGCGGCTGCAGCTTGAGGTCGCGGCCCTTGGGCTTGTCCGGCTGCACGACGACGCCGACCACCTGAAAGTCAGGCGTCGTGGCGAGGGCTTGCAAGGACGGACACGCGATGTCCGGCGTGCCCATGAAGACGATGCGCAGCATAGATGCGAGTGTCACGGCCCAGCCAGCGAGGGACAAGATTTTATCAGGAAAGCAGGAAGACAGGAAAAGAATCCCGGTCCATTACGAACCCCTTTCATTCCTGCTTTCCTGCCTTCCTGATTACTTTTTCCGATTTCATGAACTCGCACTCGTGTACCGCTTGAGCGCCGTGCGCCAGAGGATTTCCGAGGCGAGGAAGATCAGGACCGCGAGGGTGACCAGCAGGAGGATCTCGAAGGGCGAACCCAGTTTGTCCACGAGGAGTTTCGCGGGAACGTTGGAAACCAGCAGCATCGGCAGCGCGAAGGTGAAGACGACCTTGAACGTGCCGCGAAACGCTTCGTCAGGCAGACGGGCGATGTTGAAGAGGTTGTAGTAGCCCCAGACGATGCCTTGTGCGCGGACGGTCCAAAAGCTCGAGGCCGTGAGCATCAGCATGAGCGAGTAATGCAGCGTGATGCCCACGACGACGAGCATCAGGTACCCGATGACCTGGACGAAACCCGGCGTGTGGCCCAGCCGGTGCAAGGCGTAGCCGACCACCCCCAGCGCACTGAAGGCATTCACAAACCCGCCGAGGTCCACCTGCCGCAGCGAGATGAGGAACCGCGTGTTGACCGGGAGCAGCAGCATGAAGTCCAGCTTGCCGGTACGGATGTGTTCCGAGAGCGCGGTGAGGTTCGTGAGGAAGAGCGCGGTGAAGAGCTGCTGGATCAGGTGGCTCGTGCCCACGAGGGCGATCACCTGCCACTTGGTCCAGGTGCCGATGTGATCGGTGTGCAAGTAGAGCACGCCGATGAAGCTGAGTTGCAGCACGAACCACAGCGCCTCCACGACAATCCACAGCAGGAAATTCGTCTTGAACCCCATCTCGCGGATGACGGAGTTGCGCCAGAGCGCAGCGTAAAGTGACAGGTAATGGCCGAGGGTCGAGGGCCGAGGGCCGAGGGCCGGGCGGCTTACTCCGTCCGGCTCTCGACCTTCGACTTTCGACTCTCGACTCATAGGCATCATCCTCCCACCGCCGAGTATTTCCGGATTCCCCGGTTCCAGACACAGCGGGCCAGGCCGTAGGCGGCCACGATCCAGAGCAGTTGCACCAGCACGCCCAGCCAGAGCGCCTCGCCGGTCACGCGGCCCAGCCAGACGCTCACCGGAAAGAACAGCATGTAGGGAAAGGGCGTGTAGTCCAGCACCCCGGCCACGGCCGGCGGGAGCAGGTCCAACGGGAAGAGGTGGCCGCCGGCGATGTATTCGAAGGCGAAGGCAATGAAGATGAAGGTCGCCACCTCCAGCACCCAGAAGGCCAGCAGCGCCAGCGTGAAGCTGAACAGGAATTGCAGCACCGCCGTGAGCGCCACGGAGACGAGGAACCCGGCGGCCGTCGCGGCATCCGGCGGCAGGATGAAGCTGTCCCGCAGGCACCAGATGAAGAGGACCGTGGGCACGAGCGCCACCGCCGCATACACCAGCCGGCCCGCGCCGAAGAGGCAGAACCGGTACGCGAGATAATCCATCGGTTTGAGCAGGAACTGGCTGATGTTCCCGTCCTTGATGTCGGCGGCGATCTGCCAGTCGTCCTCCGTCACCGCCGTCAGGGCGTCCACGATCGTGATCACGAGGTAGTAGGAAACCATCTGGGTCAGCTCATAATTGGCGATCTGGCCGCCGGACTTCCCCAGGTAAATCGTCCGCCAGACCGAGATGACCGCCATGAGCGGCACCAGGCCGAAGGAGGCGCGGAAGAGGAAATTGACCCGGTACACCAGCGTGTTTTGCAGGCCGATGTTCAGGACGTGCCAGTATTTACCCATCGAAATTGGTCGTATGCGCCGCGAATCCGTTCCGCCCCCGGCCCGCCTTCATCCTGCGGGTCCGGTGGACCGGCATTAGGAGCAGGACCGCGCCGCCGGGCAAGGAGTTTCGGCCCCGCCGCAGAAACAAGGTTGTCAGTCCGGCCGCCCTGTAGCAGATTGCTTCCGAGGCCCCGATGGCAGGCAAGTTCAAATCACTGAAAGGCCAGTTTCTCCTCGATGGAGGCAAGCTCGCCGGCTCGTATTTCCACCGCAGCGTGGTGCTCATCTGCCAGCACGATCCCCAGGGCGCGTTTGGGCTCATCGTCAACCGCCCGACCGACAAGAAGGTCGGCGAAGCGCTCGCGGCCGACCTGTCAACCACGCTCAAAGCCCAGCCGCTCTTTCTCGGCGGTCCGGTGCAGCCCCAGGCCATGAGCTACCTGCACACCGACCTCTTCCTGCCGGAGGCCAACGTGCTGCCCAACCTGCACCTCGACCACTCGCTCGACGAACTGCTGGATCTGGGCGCGTCCTTCTCTCCCGCCAAGAAACTGAAAGTCTTCGCCGGGTACGCCGGCTGGTCCCCCGGCCAGCTTGACGATGAGATGCAGCGCGGCGCGTGGCTCACGCACCCGGCCACCGTGGAACTGGCCTTCAGCGACGACGACCAACAACTCTGGGCCAGCCTCGTCCGCCAGAAAGGCTGGCAATACCGGCTCCTGTCCGAACAGCCGGAAGATTTGAACTGGAATTGAGCCGGGTGAAACCACCAAGACACGAGGAGCGCCTGCTCAGCCTTTGGCGAAGGTTCATGGAAATGCTCAGCGGGCGCCCGCTTGAGTGTTGGATTGACCACCGGCTGAAGCGGAACACTTTCGAGTTGCAGGGGGATGTCATTGTGCGCGGTCGTGGTGCTACGGAGTCAGATTTCGTGCGCGTTGCAGACCTCGAGTCCTGGACGGACTTTGGCGATCCTTGGATTTGCGTGGTGCCCATGCGACTGCGCGACGGACGCATCGTCGAGTGGCTTGACCCGCACCTGGAGCTTGAGCGCATTCTCCGGCAGGTGGCTGCGGAGAAGATGATTGCGGGATACTGACACGACGTGATCCGACCCTCTGCGGCCGCGAGCCCATCGGGAGGGCTCGGCTACCATCCGTGCGTCCCATGCGGCGGGCGTGGAGCCTGGGTCTTTCGGCTACAGATTCACCCGGCGTCATCGAGTTCAGGGCATGCGGTGTGCTTTGACTTCGGAGGGTCAGATGATAGCCTTTCGGCGGTCCATGTTTAACGCACTGCCAAGTCCCGTGTCGGAAACCAAGCATTGACCCTGCTTCATGAATCTCAACCTGCCAGCTGCTTCCGTCCCGTCGCCCAAAGGCGATGAAATCCCCTTCACCCCCAACACGCAGCTCGCGAAAGTGGCATTCGGGCTGGCCCTGTTGACTTTTTTCATCTACCTGCCGGTCATTGGCTACACGTTCGTCAACTACGACGACGACGTCTTCGTAACCTATAACAAGATGGTGGCTCCAGGATTTACCTGGGAAGGGGTCAAATGGGCTTTCACCTCTGCGGAAATTGATTATTGGCGTCCGTTGAGCTGGTTGTCGCACATGCTGGACATGGAGTTGTTTGGCCTGGTGGGAGGGATGCATCACCTGACCAATTTGCTGATTCACATCGCCTCATCGATCATGCTGTTGATCGCCCTCAACAAGCTCACGCAGTCGCTATGGCGCAGCGCCATCGTCACCGCGCTGTTCGCTTGGCATCCGTTGCATGTGGAGTCGGTGGCCTGGGTCGCAGAGCGCAAGGATGTGTTGTGCGGTTTTTTTTGGTTTTTTACGTTTTGGGCATACGCCCGGTATGTGGAAAAACCAGTCGGCACCCGCTATTTCCTGGTGCTGCTAGGGTTTGTGTTGGGGGTCATGTCGAAACCGATGATTGTCACCCTGCCGTGCGTTCTGCTGTTGTTGGATTTCTGGCCATTGCGACGGGTCAATCCGGCTCAACTGGCCTTTTGGAAAAACCCGGACTGGCGAGCGGAATGCTCCCGGCTATGGACTGTGATCAAGGAGAAACTGCCTTTGTTCGCCATCGTGCTGGCCCTCAGCCTGTCGACGATCACCGCGCAACGCGAAGTTGGTACCATGAGCGAAAACATTCCGCTCTTCGCCCGGATGGCTACGGCTTCGGTGTCCTACGTTACGTACCTGCGCCAAACCTTTTGGCCGACAGGACTATGCGTGCTCTACCCGCTTGAGGCACACTTTGCGCCCTGGCGATGGGCCGGAGCGGCGCTGCTTTGTGCGGGGATCACCGCCCGGAGCCTGGCCCTGGCCCATAGGTTCCCATACTTGCCCGTGGGGTGCTTCTGGTTCTTTGGCACCTTGGTGCCGGTCATCGGATTGGTCCAAGTGGGAGAGCAGGCGCATGCCGATCGCTACACCTACCTGCCTTTGGTGGGAGTATTTCTTTTGCTCGTCTGGCTGGCTGCCGACTTGATCGAACGCCGGGGCTGGTTGCGGTCAAGGTTGGGGAACATCTTGCTGGTCAGCCTCATTTTGGGCGCGTGTGCCGTCACCACACGCCGGCAACTGCGATACTGGGAAGATAGCATCTCCCTGTTCAATCGGGTGATTGAGGTGAATCCCCGTGCCACGACCGGATACAATAATGTGGCGGCGGAATTGATGTCGATCGGGCGACCCGCTGAAGCCATACCGTATTTGGAACGCGTTCTAAGTATCGCGCCCACCCACGAAGCGTATTTCAATCTTTCCGGAGCTTGTTTTGCCCTGGGAGATTACTCTCGGGCTTCTGTGATGCTGTCAAAATCCGTGGAAATGACGACCAAGGCCAGAGCTGAACACGCAATCAATGAAGCGCGCACCTTTAAAATCCCGGAGGCGAAGCGTGGCCGGCTCCATTACATGCTCGCTACGGCTTGGGCCACCCGCAAGGAATACACGCAAGCCGTGGCAGAACTCAGGGAGGCCCTCAAGTTTGAACCTTCGGACAGCTCGGTGCGCAACGACATGGCAGTTTACCTTGCCGCTTCGGGAAACGATGCGGAAGCTTTGCTGTGCCTGCAGGAATCGGTTCGCCTCAACCCAACGAACGAGCTAGCCCAGAGCAATCTGGGCGGCCTTTTGGCCCGCAAAGGCAGGCTCGACGAAGCCTTGCAGCATTACCAGGTATCGTTGAAGTTGAGGCCTGATAATCCGGACACCCGTCATAACTATGCCATGGCCCTGGCCCGTAGCAACCGACCGTTGGACGCCAAGGCCGAATTCGAAGAAGTGCTGCGACGGAAACCCGACCATCTGCCAGCCATACAGCAGTTGACTTGGTTGCTGGCCACCCGGCCAGAATGCTTGGATGCTTCGAAAGCCCTGCTGCTGGCAAAAAGCCTGTTGGCCATCCCCCCTACGCCACTGACGCTTGACGCAGTGGGTGCGGCGGCGGCGGCCAACGGTGATTTTGCGACTGCCGCGCAATTGGCCGCACAAGCGATCACCATGGCCCGAGACGCCAAGCTCAACGTTCTGGAGGATGAAATTCGCGCCCGTTTGCAGCTTTACAAGGCGGGGAAACCTTTTTACCAGGCGGCAACTCAACCGGTTAAAAAATAGCCATCCGCTCGCACGGTCCGCAGCCAGGTTCCTGCGGGCAGGAGTGCCGGTGCGTCCTGTAAAATTAGGGACCACCCCCGTATTGCCGCTGCGCAGCCAGCCGTGCAGGAAGAACTGCGCGTCCGCCAGCACCGCCAGCAAAGAATGACGACGGTGGCGCCCCTTGCGCCGGGGATTGAACCCCTTGCGTCCCCCCTCCTGCTGGCCTGCCCGGCTGAACACCGTCGAGTCGAGTTCCAGGCGCGAATCCCGTTGGGGGACACTTGAGCAGGCCCAGCAGCCAGCGCCAGAGCGACCGCCAGAACGACTGGATGTGGGCCTGCGAGAAGCGCCGGGCGCCAACCACGACGGACAGGAAGGCCCTGAGCGTATGGGCCAAGGGGATGGCGTTGTTGGACGCCGCTGGGGCAAAGGCAGATTGCGTGGCACCTCCTGGGCAAAGCCGATCTGGCCCAGAAAGGCGAAGAAGGTGGCCAGCCCGCCGAAGGGCGAGATGGCCTTGGGTTGGGCGCGCGAACGGTTAAGCCCGAGGTCACTGGGCCATGTGCCGCAGACGTGGACGCCTGTAGTGCGAAGCCTTCGACCGCCGGTGTAATGTCGGCGTCCCGCCCGCAGCGGCCACCCCGGCACCGAAAAGTTGCAGACTTCCTTTCGTCCCACTTGCGCAAGTCGCCGCTGCGGTCGGCTGGCTGCGGTCCGGTTCGGCGGTTCAAAGCGTGAACTGGTCGCTGGGAGAAGCTTCACCCCGGTCTGCTATGAGTTGTATCCACCGAAGCCTGCGGCGTGAAAGCTGTCTGCTTTTTCAACCGAACAACGGGGAGTTCTCGGAACCCTTTGGCCATAAGAGCCTGTCTGAAAATTTGGACGGGTCCCTCCCAATTTTCATGCAGGCTCTAGAAGAAAAAAAAGGGGCACTCACCAAGAGTGCCCCTTTCAAACTGAGTATTACTGTCTAGCTCACTTGGGATAAATCATCTGGATGCTGGCACCGAGTGAAGCGACGCCCTGTTGAATCTGAGTGCTCAAGGAAGAACTGGTGGTCTGCTGCACGCTACCATCCGAGAGGGTGACATTGCCAGCCTGGTCGTGCTGGGCATAAGCGCCAGCCGGCACAGCAGCAGCACTCGCCGCAACCACCCAGCCGGCAGCAACACCAGCTGCCAATGGAATTGTGGTACTATTGATCGGGGCAACTGCAGTGGAGTTTCCGGAGCCAGCGGCATAACCACTCTGACAGAAGTTACGGTCGCCACTCAGAATGATGTTGGGCTGGGTCTCGTCAGCCGAGAGACCGACGGCGAACGAAAGAGCGCAATCCTTACCATCCGCAGCCGTATAGGCAGTTCCCGGAGGTCCGCCACCACCGTTTCCGGCTCCGACGGGAAGATTGAACCCAGTGCCAGCGGTGGAACCAAAGTCACTCTTGATGCCATTCGAGGTTGTTCGCGCACTTGATGCGGGCGGCCTTGGCTTTCGCTTTGGCGAGGGCGGGCAGGAGCATGCCGGCCAGAATGGCGATGATGGCGATCACGACCAGTAGCTCAATGAGCGTAAAGGCCCCGATTTTCTTACTGCGTAGGCTTTTCATTTTTGTTTTTTGTTTTCCAGCCGACGCACCGAGAACCATTCTCTGCACGCCTAGCAAGGTCTTGCCGATGATTTAGCAGTCCCAATGCCAGCCGGCCAAGCTTTATTTTGCCCCGGTAGATGAACTGGGTTGTGAAATTTCCGCACTCCGTTCAAGCCCCTAGCTATCAACCACTTGTCCGGGCAGCAGTTGGTATCGGGTTTTACCAGAAATCCAGCATTTCCATTGAACCAAGGTCGCCAATTGCGATTCGGAGCCGGAGCGGTAGCTGGAGCGGGAGAATTTACACGCGGCTTGCGTGAAAATCACGCATGACTAACGCCGTACAGACCAATGGGGGGGGCACGAGCTTCCGCAGACCTGGGTGCCACCTCCCAAATCGGCGGTCCACATACATATACTCATGGGCAATTCGCTCCCGGGCGGGCGGCTACCCCAAAACCTCGGTCACCACCCGCCCATGCACATCCGTCAACCGACGGTCCAGCCCGCTATGGCGGAAGGTCAACCGTTCGTGGTCGATGCCCATCAGGTGCAGCAGAGTGGCATGCAGGTCGTAGCAGTAGGTTTTGCTCTCCGCCGCCTGATACCCCCACTCGTCGCTCTGACCGACTGACATTCCGGGTTTGATCCCCGCTCCCGCCAGCCAGGTCACGAACGTCCCCCCATTGTGGTCCCGCCCGACGCTCCCTTGGGCGAAGGGTGTCCGGCCAAACTCAGTAGTCCATACCACCAGCGTATCCGCCAGGAGACCGCGCGACTTCAAGTCCCGCAGCAATGTGGCGATGGGCTGATCCACGCTGGCAGCCATCGGGGGCAGTTCGTTGGGGATGTTGCCGTGGTTGTCCCAGTTGCCCGTCGCGCCCTGCGGCCCGCTCCACACCTGGACGAACCGCGTACCCCGTTCGATGAGCCGTCGCGCCAGCAGACAACGCCGCCCAAAGTCCTCCGTGACCTTGGTATCGAGCCCATAAGCTTTCCGCGTGGCTTCCGTCTCCTTCCCCAGGTCAAATGCCTCTGGGGCAGACAGTTGCATCTTCGCCGCGAGTTCATAGCTGGCGATCCGGGCGTCCAGGCGCGAGTCGGCGGGGTTGGCCTGGGCATGGGTGCGGTTCAACTGGTCGAGCAAGGCCAGTCCGTCGCGGTCCGCCGCCCGGGAGGCAAACTTGAACTTTTCCCGTGCGAACAGGTCCGGCACCAGCTCCGGAGCACCGGCGTTGAGGATGGTTCCCTGATGCACCGCCGGCAGGAAACCCGCGCTAAAAGTGCCATTTTGGTTGTAGGGCAGTCCTTTGGCATCCGGCAACACGACGAAGGTTGGCAAATTGTCCGTCAACCGGCCCAACCCGTAGCTCACCCATGCGCCGAGGCACGGAAAGCCCGGCAGGAGCTGGCCACTGTTCATCATGTAGGTGCCAGGACCGTGGACGTTTGTCTTGCTGGTCATCGCCATGAGGAACGCGAGTTCATCCACCAGCTTGGCCTGTTCGGGGAAGACGCTGCTCACCCAGCGACCCGACTGCCCGTGCTGCTGGAACGCGAACGGGCTCTTCATCATCGTGCCCGGCATGGCGACAAAGCCTTCGGGCTTCTCGGTCGGCCCAAGTTTCTGGCCATGAAGCTTTTCCAGCGCGGGTTTGTAATCGTAGGTGTCCATCTGGCTCACCCCGCCGGTCATGAAGAGCTGGATGACCCGTTTGACCTTCGCCCGGTGGTGCAACCCGCCATTGAACTCGGCCTTGGGTTGAAATGCTCCGTCGCCCAGTGCCTCGCGAGCAAACAAGTCCGCCATGGCCAGTCCGCCCAGCCCGCCGCCGATGCGCCAGAGGAAGTCGCGGCGTACCAAAGGGTTGGAAAATGTCGATTTCATGCTTTCAACTTCAATCGCTCGCTCGCCGCCAGCCAGTCGGATGGAATGCCCTCGCGTCCGACGAAGCAGGCAACTATGCCACCAACGATCGCGCAGTTCGTGTCACAATCCCCCTCGCCTAGGAGAGTCGAAACCATGGCATCAGTGTAATTGTCCAAGTGGCGTGCAGCACACCAAAGAGTGAACGGTACAGTATCAGGAGCGGTAACTTGAAATCCGCTTCCGAGTATTTTGGCGGCGATTTGTGGTGTCGCCTCCAACGGCAACTTCGCCGCCCGTAAAACTCCGCGTTTTGTGTCACCCTCGGGGGTCAACTCGCAAGCGACTTCCTGAAGCCGCCGCGCTACCAGCTTCGCGTCCTGCCCGCGGTTCTCCGTTGCAACCGAGGCAGCCACTGCTACCGCCACCGCTCCAGCTATGCCGTCCGGGTGGGAGTGGGTCACTTCTGCGGAAAGCTTCGCTTCGCGAACCACCTGTTGATGGTCACCTGCAAAATAAGCTCCCAATGGTGCGACCCGCATGGCACCCCCGTTTCCCATGGAACCTGAGCCGCTAAATGCGTTGCGGGAAGCCGTCTTCCAGTCCTCGCCATAGTGAATTGCCTGCAAGATCATTCGCGCCATTTTTCCGTAGCCACGGTCCGGCTCATCCATAAACCGGCTGGTGAAACGACTAGCCAATGAGTCCTGATTAATCCCCCCATGCCACGCAAGAACTTCATAGATGGCCATTGCCATTTCAGTGTCATCCGTGTGCCACCACGGACCTCCGGGTAATCCATCCGAATCGATTCGTTCACGCGCACTGGCAGGACGGCTAAAATGCATCTCACCAAATCCATCGCCTACCGCCAGTCCTTCAAGCGAAACATAAGCACGCTCCAATCGTCGCTTGGTGTCAAACGGGTCAGTTGATGAACAGGAACTCATTGCTGTTGAACAAAACCCGGCCCAGGGCTGCCAGCCCGTGCTGGTCCGCGTAGGCCGACATCGCGCGCACCTCCTCCTCCGTTGCCGCCCGTTGGTAGGCCAGCCGCACCGCCGCACTCACCCGAGAGGGAGTGTCACTTCCCAGCTTCTCGACACGCGCCGCGAAATGCTCGCTGTGCCGCAATACGAAGTCGTTGTTGAAGAGCGTAAGTGCCTGTAGCGCCGAGGCCGAGAATGACCGCGTGGGTTGCAACAATGCCGCATCCGGAAAATCCAGCGCCTCCATGAACGGGTCCGCAATGCCCCGCCATACGACGCGGTAGATGCTCCGCCGGCCCGCGCCGGGACTGTCCCAGTCAAACGGAGTGTAATCCACCTTCGGGGTGTCCTGGGGACCTTTGCTGGTCTTGAAATGCTGCGTCCCCGGTCCGCCCATCGTCAGATCGAGCCGCCCGGAGACCGCGAGCACCGCGTCACGGAAGGACTCGGCGTCCAGCCGGGAACGGTTCATGCGCCAGAGGAGGTGATTTTCCGGGTCGAGGGTCGAGGGTCGAGGGCCGAGCGCCTTCGACCCTCGACTCTCGACACTCGACTGCCGATAGGCCGCGCTGATTACGATCAGCCGGTGCAGATGTTTCAACGAACCGCCGCTGTCGCGCAGCTCGCACGCGAGCCAGTCGAGGAGTTCGGGATGAGAGGGCACGCCGCCCATGCGGCCGAAGTCGCTGGGCGTGTCGCACAGGCCGCGGCCGAAATGGAAATGCCACACCCGGTTCGCCGCGCTGCGCCAGGTGAGCGGGTTGCGCGGATCCGCCAGCCAGTCCGCCAGGGCCACGCGGCGCAGCGCTTCGCGCTTAGGGTCGGCCAGGGCGAACCGCGCGGGCAGGTCCGCGAGCGCTGAGAGCGCACCGGGTTCCGCGAGCCGGCCTGGCTTGGTGATGTCCCCGCGCTTGAGCACGTGCACCGGCTTGGGCTCCAATCCGGATTTCACTGCAAAGACCTGGACCTGGGACGGAAGCTTGTTGAGCTCGTCACGCGCCTGCTGACGCAGCGCAAAGGCAGCAAGGGCCAGCTGTTGCTCGGGGGTGCGCTGCGCTCGACCGCGCCGCAAAGCCGTCGCCACCAGGGCGGGCACGGGTTCGATGTCCGGACGTTCCGAATCCGTTGCGGAAAGCCGGAAGCGTCCGATCAGATGGCCGCCGCCATGCAGTTGCTTGAGGGTTATGACCAGCTTGGAATCCGAGGTGAGCGCAAGGGGCGACTCCAGTTCAAACACCGCCAGATGGTCCTCCCCCACCCGCGGATAGATGCCCCAGGCCGTGGTTTCGTTGCCATCAATGGCCCGCTCAATCCCCCAGTCCGCCTGGTTAAAATCCGCCGTTGCGCGTTTGAACTTCAACTCCCTGCCTTGCGGAGCTTCGGGCGTGAACACCTGGGCTTGAAATTCGGACAGATGCAGGTTGCCGTTGTCCTGCCGGCCCGGGCCCTTTTTCGGCAGGGTGGGATCAGCGAGAACTTCCAATCGCAGGGCGGTGATGCGTGGCAATGCGCTCTGAACGGTGAGCGCGTAAACTTCCTTTTCGGGACGCGGACCGGTTGACGAATAGGAATCATCCAGATTCTGTTTGAGCACCGCCCCGTGAGCGGCGCGCGCCGATACCGATACCAGCGGCTGCCAAAGGGTGTCCTGGTGGCCATGAGCCACCGCCCACTGTTCCACGAAGGCCTGATGCTCCTGGCTGAGCAGGACTGCGGCGTCATTGCGCAGGGCGGCTTCGTTAAGGTCCTGCCACGTTTTCCGTTGCCTGGCCACCTCCGGCGAGGCATCGAAGGGCAAATCGGCCTTGGTAATGCCGGCGAAGACCGCTTGCAGGGCGTAGTAATCCTCCTGGGAGATGGGATCAAACTTGTGCGCGTGGCAGCGGGCGCAGTTCGCGGTGGTGCTGGCAAAGGCCGTCATCGTCTGCGTCACGAGGTCGTCACGGTCGATGTAGTCGAACGTGCGCGGAGCGGTGCTTTGCGTGCTTTTGTCGAGCGGCCCGGCCCCCAGGAAACCCAGCCCCGCAGTCAGTTGCGACTCCAGCGGATAGAAAACGTCGGCGGCGAGCTGTTCGCGGATGAAGCGTTGCCAGGGCACGTCACGGTTGAAGGCAGTGATGACGTAGTCGCGATAACGCCAGGCATTCGTGCGGAGGAGGTCATGCTCGAAACCGTGCGTGTCCGCGAAGTGGATCGTATCAAACCAGTGCCGTGCCCAGCGTTCACCGTAGTGCGGGGAGGCGAGCAGGCGATCGACGGTGGCAGCGAAGGCTTTCTCTCTGCGTCCCTCCGCCTCCTCGTCCCGTCGTCCCGACGAGGGGAAGTCGCGGACGAATGCCTCAACTTCTTCCGGCGACGGCGGCAGGCCGAGGAGATCGAAGTGCAGGCGGCGGATGAGCGTGCGCGCGTCGGCCTCGGGTGCTGGCTGGAGGTTTTTCTCCCGGAGCTTGGTGGCGATGAAACGGTCAATGGGGTTGGGGGAAGCATTCAGTGACCAGTGTTCAGTTTTCAGTTTCGCCGGTCCTGCCGACCGCACGGCCTTGTCCGACCGAACACTGAACCCTGAAGACTGATTACTTGGAACAGCCGGTCGCACGAGCGGCTTCAAGGACCACCAGTCAGTGCTGACGCGGGCCACCACTTCCTTCGGCGGCGGCACCTGTTTCACCCACTCGACGAGCACTGCGACTTCCGCGTCCGTCAGCTTCGCCTTTCCCTTGGGCGGCATCTGCAAATCCGCGCTCGTCTGCCGGACCGCCTTGATCAGCAGGCTGTGCTCCGGGTCGCCCTGCACGACCGCCGGACCTGAATCTCCACCGGTGAGGATCGCACCGGCCGAATCGAGGACCAGGCCGTTCTTGGACTTCTTTGCCGCGTGGCTGTGGCACTCGTGACAGTGCTTTGCCAGCACGGGCAGCACTTGTTCCTTGAACAGCATATCCGCCTCCGCCGCGCCAAGCTGCGCCACGAGCACGCCCCACGCGGCCAGCAGAAGGCCGGTTCGAGCGAGGCTGGGCGGCAAGGTCATGAACGTTCGCACAGAGTCAACCGGACCTGACGCCGGAGCGCAAAGGCAATTCACCATAGAACAAGCCGTTGACAATAAGCCACCATCCGGTAGGGTGCGCGCCTCTTTACGAGTAAATAATATGCCGAACACTAAGTCCGCCGCCCGTCGCATGCGCAACAGCGCGCGCAAGCACGTCCGTAACACCGTCGTCCGCACCCAGCTCAAGACGGTCGAGAAGAAATTCCGCGCCGCCGTCGCCACCAAGGCCGACAGCTCCCCCACCGCGCTGCGCGCTGCCATCTCCACGCTCGACAAGGCCGTGAACAAGGGCGTCATCAAGCGCAACACCGCCGACCGCAAGAAGTCCCGCCTCACGATCGCCCTCAACAAGGCGACGGCGGCTGCGGCCCCGGCGGCCAAGTAATTGGCACCCCCTTCAACAAGCAGGCGTTCCGGTCTCGGAACGCCTTTTTTCGTTTCCTGCGGGGCTCAACGCCTTTGTCCCTTGACGGAGCGAAGCAGGCCACCGTCAATTTGCGCCCATGAATCTGCTCCGACTGTCTTCGCTTCTCCTAGCCGCGCTCGCGGCGGCGGCTTTGACCGGGTCCGCCGCCGACTGGCCGCAGTGGCGCGGCCCGTTGCGCACCGGTTTCGTCGCCCCGGGCGAGAAACTCCCCACCGCGCTTCCGGCCGAGCCCAAAGTGCTCTGGCGCGCCAAGGTCGGCGAAGGCTTTGCCTCACCCGTCGTCGCGGGCGGCAAGATCTTCGTGCTCGATAATCAGGGCGGCAAGGAAACCCTCCGCGCGTTTGACGCGGTCAAGGGGGCTGAACTGTGGCGCGCCGAAGTGGACGACGCGGTCGGCGACAAACAAGGCCCGCCCGGTCCGCGGTGCACGCCGCTCGTGGATGGCGACCGTGTGTATGCCCAGTCCGTCAAGGGCGAGCTGCATTGCCGCAACGTGGCGGATGGCAAGCTGCTTTGGCGGAAGAATTACGTGCAGGACTTCGCCGCCGTTTTCATCGGCGAGACCGGTCAGGCCCAAGGGGCCACGCGCCACGGCAACACGGGTTCCCCGCTGATCGATGGGGACTGGCTCATCGCGCTGGCGGGCGGCACGAACGGAGCCGGCGTGGTCGCCTTGGAAAAGAAGACCGGCAAACCGGTTTGGACTTCGCAGAACGACCAGGCCGCCTACTCGGCTCCGATCGTGGCGACGCTCAGCGGGGTGAAGCAGGTCATTGCCTTTACCTGTGACGGCCTGATTGGCTTGAATTTCGCCGACGGCAAGCTGCTCTGGCGCATCCCGCTCAAGACTCAGTTCAGCCGCCACGTCACCACGCCCGTGGTCGTGGACGACATTGTGGTTATCGCCTCGCACACGCTCGGACTCATCGGCACGAAGGTGACGAAGACAGGCGCGGAGTTCACCGCGACGCAGGCGTGGGCGAGCAAGGAAGCGGCGATCAACTACTCCAGCCCGGTCGTCGTGGGCAAACACCTCTACTGCGTCGGGCCGAACAAAAATCTGATCTGCGTGGACGTGCCGGCCGGCAAGGTCGCGTGGTCGCAGGATGGCGTGTTCACCTCGGACAAAAACAAGGCCGTGGGTTATTTCATCGTCCTGGGCGCAAACATCCTCGTCAGCACCGACAGCGGCCAGCTCGTGCTCTTCGCCGCCGAGCCGGCCGCCTACCGCGAACTTGGCCGCGCCCAGGTCTGTGCCTCGACCTGGTCCGGTCCGGCCTACTCCGACGGGAAGCTCTACCATCGCGACGGCGTGAAAACCGGCGGCGAACTGCTCTGCGTGGAATTGAAATAGCCGCGCATGTTCACCTGCCTCGTTTGCCGCTGTCTCTGCATCGAAGCGACACAATTTGAAGCCATCGCCCTGGCCCACCGGCACGGCTTTCAAGCGGTCGAAGCGCGCGCCGATGAGCTGGCCCGTTTATCCGAAGATGAGCTGGTCCGCTTGTTGGACGAGCTCCACACGAAAGGGCTGCGCTTCGGACTGGCCGGGCTGCCCATCGACATGCGCCGCGACGCCCAGCGCTTCGCCGATGGCTTGCGTCTGCTGCCCGGCTACGCCCGGGTCCTGCAACGCTGCGGGGTGACACGGCTCGGTGCATCCATCGTTCCCGCGCATGACGAGCTGGCCTACGGGGAGAACTTTCAGCAGCACGTCGAACGCCTCGGCGCGGTCGCGCAGGTGCTGGGGGACTACGGCATCCAGTTCGGCTTCGAATACTGCGCCACCCCCGCACTCCGGCGCGGAAAACGGCACCCGTTCATTAGCACTTTGCCCCAGCTTCGCGAACTCATCGCCGCCATCAACGCGCCCAACCTCGGGCTCGTGCTCGACTCGTGGCACTGGTGGATGAGCGGCAGTCCCGCCGCCGAACTGGCGTCACTCACCGCTGGGGAAATTGTGAGTGTGGACCTGGACGATGCGCCCCTCGGCATACCCCGCGAGGAGCTCGGCGACCGTCAGCGGGAACTGCCCGGGGCGACCGGCGTGATTGACCTCCCGCAATTTCTCGGGGCGATCCGGCGGCTGGGGTACGACGGGCCGCTCCGCCTGGAGCCGTTCGAGTTCCCCGGTTCAAGTGCACCACCCGACGAGGTTTGTGCGGCCGCGATGGACGCATTGCGGCGGGTGCTGCCCTGAGGGGAGTTACTCCAGATCCCACAGCGCGTTGGGATCGCTCTGCGGCAGGTGCAGGCCGATGGCCGTGTTACGCATCGCCTCGAAATGTCCGTCGGCATGGACGGTCATCACCATTTTGTTGTGCCGGGGGTAGGTGCGGCACGGGAGTGTGGCGTAAAACGCATTGTTCAGGGTCCGGAAGATGATGCGGTCCTGGGTGCTGCTGGTGCCCAGGGGCGTGGGTGCCGCCACCCACTGTTCTGGATCAGGGTTGCTTTGAGAGGCGGCCGTGATCCATGCCACGTCGGCAAACACCACAGTGGCCGAAGTCTTCGCGATGCGGCTCTCATGAATTCGATTCGGGTTTTGATTGGCGAGGAACGTGCCTATGTTGGGGTAGTTCAAGCCGATGCCCCAGTTGCCGTTGGGCAAGCCGAAGACGGTCGGCTCCTTCACATCGGGGCAATTGTAAATCTTGCCGTCCCCTCCAGTGTAACGGCTGAGCGTGTCCGGCCAATGTGTGCCCACCCCGCCAGGCAGGAGCGCGTTGGCCGGGGGTGTGAATCCAGATGTCAACTGCGGGAAGTAACCTTCGTTGTCATCCACGTAAAGCTTGAGTGCAATGCCCAGTTGGCGCGAGTTGTTGGCACACTTGGTGGCATTAGCCTTGGCCTTCGCCTTGGCCAGCGCGGGCAGCAGCATCCCGGCCAGAATGGCGATGATGGCGATGACGACAAGGAGTTCAATCAGGGTGAAGGCCCGGTTTCGCCGGATGAAAACTGATTTCATATGCCAAATGGAGATTCGAGTTGATAATCAGCCAAACCCGCAGCCCGGTCAAACCGGATGTTGTAAATCTCCTGTAAAGCCCCGCCGCTCCCGCCTACGCTCGCGCCATGATGTTGCCAGCCGACTATCACATGCACACGCCGCTCTGCCGCCACGCGGCCGGCGAGCCCGTGGAATACGCCGCCCGCGCCGTGGCGGCCGGCCTCACGGAGATCGGCTTCAGCGACCACTCGCCCATGCGCCGCGATGACTTCGACAACTGGCGGATGTTTGACCATCAGCTCGACGAGTACGTGGAGAAGGTCCGCCATGCGCAACGCGAGTTCCCGCAGCTCACCATCAAGCTCGCACTCGAGGTGGATTACCTGCCCGGCCACGAGGAATGGATTCGCGACCTGGCGGGCCGGCATCCGTGGGATTATTTCATCGGCTCCGTGCATTACGTGTCGGACGCGTGGGACGTGGACAACCCGGAGAAGCTCTCGCAATGGAAGACGCGCGATCCGTTCGAGGTGTGGTCCGTCTATTTTGAGCGGCTGACGATGGCCGCGCAGAGCGGGCTGTTTGAAATCATCGGCCACGCGGACCTGCCCAAGAAGTTCAAGTATTACCCGGACCGCGACTGCTCACGTATTTTCGACGCATTTCTGCGCGCCGCGAAGGCCAGCGGGACGGCCATCGAGCTGAACACCGCCGGCTTGCGCAAGGACTGCCGCGAGATCTACCCAAGCCGGTTCTTCCTCCAGCGCGCCTATCAAATCGGCGTGCCCATCACCTTCGGCTCGGACGCCCACGCACCGGGCGACGTGGGCGCGGACTGGGACAAGGCCCTGGCCCTGACGACCTCCGTGGGTTACACGCACTGGTGCCGCTTCACCCAACGGCAACGCGCAGTGGTGGCACTGTAGCCACCCGGCTTGTTGGCGCTATTTCTCATACTTGCCTGCGGCGAAGGAGAACCAACTCCTCGTCGTGGAACTTCGTATAGAGTCTGCCAAACGTTGGGCCGGTAAGCATGACTCCTTCGCCGTGCTCGCTCCAATAGTCAGCCCAACTTGCGCTGTGACTCGTTATGACAGACTCGACAATCCCGTCCCACGCTCCAATCCGCACCACATCGCCTTCGTGAATCGGCTCGCCGGAGCAATATGTCGGTTCACTCTTCATGCCAACATTGTATCAGGCCGAAGCCCATGCACGGCCCCGTGCATGAGGGAAGCTGGCGAATGGTTGCTCACAAATAGTAAACCAGGAAAACCCCGGTGACGATCAGGGCGACAACGAGCAGACCGACCAGCGCCGTGGTTTCCGGGGTGAGGTAAACCTGCTGCCCGCGCCGGTGAAACGAGCCTCCCGTCTTCTGCTTGCGTTGCCGTGTGTCCGCAGTGATAGGGTCGCATTTGAGGCGGCCAAGCGAGAAGACTGGCACAACTACCCATCCGATATAGTAGCAGACGACGTGGAGGAAGAACTCCAGAATCGGCTGCAGGATAAGCTCTCCAATGAAGCTACCGGGCATGGGTCAAAGCGTGGTTAGCGGCCTAACATTGTCGCCGACCAAAGTCCGTACATGGCCTCGTGCACCAAGGATGTTTGTAAATGGCTTGCTCAGGATGAGCTGAGGAAACCAGCCCCGCGCCGGTTTGGGAAGGCTTCTTTGGCACGCGGGCCGGTGCTCCGGGATGTGACTGGGACTAAGCGCTTCAGATCACGACTTCGCACCAGTTACGCGCACTGGTGCCGCTTCACGCAGCGGAAGAGCCAAATGGTGCGGCTCACTTGAGCCGAGGTCACGGCGGAGCCAGAAACGGAACCGGCTCCCGTCCGCGTCGTCGATAGACTTGGAAGTCCTGCCGGTCAATCGTCAGCACCATGGAATCCCGCCAAACTTCGGTCATCCGCACCAAACAGGCGTCGGCCAGCCCCATGTCGCGGTCGCTGAACTGACGCAGGAGCCGGAGAATTTCGGTGGCATGGTCTGAGGCGCTGAACTCCACCACCAAATCGCCCGCCTCCACCAGCTCCAACACCGGCGCGGCATGGCCAGCAGATGAGTGGCCTCCGTCAGCACCGCCTCACACGTAAAGAGCGGCCAGCGCAAACACCGCAGCGTGTCGGTCGCCCAAGCGTGGTGCGGGTCGCGGCGATTGAGCAGGGCGACCAGCGGACCCGGTGTCGAGGAAGTGCTTCACCGGAGCATCGCCTTGCGGACCTCGCTGTTGGTCGCGGAGCGGGCGGGGCCGTTCACGCTGCCACAGAGCCGGGCCACGGTGGGCGGCAACCCCTCGGAGTCACCGGCCAGCACCCGGTCCACCCCGGAGTGAATGTCCTGCGTCTGCGTGAGGCCGGTTTTCTTCTGGTAAGCGCGCAGGGCGGCAGCTCGCTTTGCCCCGAGGCGAACGGTGAGAACTTCGTTCATGGGACGCCTCTAATGCGCGGCTGCAGTCCTTGCAATACGAAGTATCCCGGCGCTTTGAAAACCCGATGCGGTGCGCCCCCGTAGTCGCAACCTTCAGGTTGCGAATCCGCATTTGTCTTAGCGGCGTTCTGCGGGCGCCGAGTTGGGCAACCGGCGGTCACAGACCACCGCTACAGACTGACGCGCAGGCTGAAGCCTGCGACTACTTGGAAATCCCCCGTTCGCTGGACTTAACGAACGCGATGAGGTGCTGGAGTTCCGGCAGCGGCGGCAGCTCGGCTTCGATTTTGATGAGGGCGTTTGAGACGGTCAGCCCGTCGCGGAACAGGATCTTGTAGGCCTTCTTTAGGGCCGCCTGCGCAGCTTCAGGCACACCGTTGCGTTCCATGCCCACCTTGTTCAGCGCCTTGGTCTCGGCGGGATTGCCATCGGCGAGCATGAAGGGCGGCACGTCCTGCACGACCTTCGCGCAGCCACCGATGATGGCCATGCGTCCGATGCGGCAGAACTGGTGGACCGCCGCCAGCCCGCCGATGATCGCGTGATCCTCCACGATCACATGGCCGGCGAGCGTGCCAACGTTCGACATCACGATGTGGTTGCCCACGCGGCAGTCGTGCGCGATGTGCGTGTAGGCGAGGAAATGATTGTGCGAACCGATGATTGTGGCGTCCCCATCACTGGTGGCGCTGTGGACGGTGGAGTTCTCGCGGAAGACGTTGTGATCGCCGATGACGGTGCGCGTGACTCCGCCCTTCCACTTCAAATCCTGGGTCTTGAGTCCGAGGGCGGCGAAGGGGAAGACTTCGTTGTAGACTCCGAGCGTGGTGTGCCCGTCGATCACGACGTGCGAGTGCAGTTTGCAGTCCGGCCCGAGCACGACGTGCCCGCCAATGACACAGAACGGCCCGATGTGGCAGTTCGAGCCGATTTGGGCGTCGGGATGGATGACCGCCGAAGGATGAACGTTCCCGGAGCTCATTGATTTTCCATCAGCATGAAAGTCACATTCGCCTCGCTGACGACCTCGCCGTTGACCAGGCATTCGCCGCGGGCCTTGCCAATCTTGCCGCGCATCTTGGTCATCGTCACGCTGATCATCAGCACATCGCCCGGGCGGACGGGTTTGCGCCACTTCACTTCTTCCGCCGACATGAAATAGGCCAGCTTTCCAGCGTTCTCGGCCTGCCGCATCATCAGAATGCCGGCAACCTGGGCCATGGCTTCGAGCTGCAGCACGCCGGGCAGAATCGGGTGTCCGGGGAAGTGTCCCTGAAAGACGGGTTCGCCCATCGTGACATTCTTCTGGGCCACGATGTTGTTGCCCTCGATCTTCGTCACGCAATCCACCATCAGGAACGGTGGCCGGTGCGGCAGGATCTTCATCACCTGCATCACATCCAGCGTCGCACCGTCGCGCACCAGGCTTTCTTCGGTGGACTTGGCGGGCGGCGGCGAGAAGGTTTGCACCGCCTTCTCCGGCTTGCGCATCTGGGCGGTGATCTGGCGCGTCAATTCGCAGTTGCCCGTGTGGCTCGGGCGGATGGCGACGATGTGCCCGAGAAATGGCCGGCCCAGCAGCGAAAGGTCGCCGAGGATGTCCAGCATCTTGTGCCGCACGAACTCATCCTCGTAACGCAGCGGCTCGGTCGTGAGCACCGCGTCGTCGCGGATGACCACGGCGTTTTCCAGGCTGCCACCCTTGATGAGGCCATTCTTGTAGAGCAGTTCCAGCTCCTCGAAGAAACAAAACGTCCGCGCGTGCGACAGTTCCTTCGGCCACGTCTCGGGCGTGACTTCGAGGCTGTAGAACTGGGTGAAGCGACCGCCACCGCCCGAGCTGGTGCAGGAAATCTTGAGCCGGTCGTGTGGAAAGACCTGCATCATTGTATCACCGACCGCCAGTTCGATCGGGGCTGTGAGGCGGTAGGGCGTGCGCGCCTCGGTCTGCGGCACCAAACCGGCCTTCTCGATCATCCGGACGTATTCGCGTGAGCTGCCGTCGGCAATGGGCGGCTCGCTGGCATCCAGCTCGACGACGGCATTGTCCACTCCCGCGCCGCTGAAGGCCGCGAGCACGTGCTCGACCGTGTGGATCTTGACATTGCCCTTGCCCAGCGTGGTGGAGCGGTTCGTATCCACGACGTGCTCGACGCGCGCCTCGATCTCGGGCTTGCCTTCGAGATCCACGCGGCGGAAGCGGATGCCCGATCCCGCAGGCGCGGGCAAAAACGTCATGTTCACCCGGCTTCCGCTGTGGAGGCCGATGCCGGAAAAGGAGACTGGTTCGCGAAGCGTCTGCTGCTGTGACACGCCACGACAGTAGGCAAAGGCCTCGCAAACAGGCAAGCCGCGAAGGGCCTCGGGATTGACAAGGGTGCGCCCCGGGGTGCGCGCGATACGGCCATATTGCGATTGTAGCGCGGGCAGCCGTGCCCGCGAGTTGCACTCGGTATGGGGGAAACGTTCGCGCTGGCAAGGCTGCCCGCGCTACGGCAAAATGCCCGCCGCGTGGTTTGTCCGCCTCTACTTGTTCCGGAACAAATCACTCGCCGCGACCGCGTGAACGAGCGAACGCAGGCCGTAGTCCGTCGGCTTCGCTTCGGCGAGGATGCGTTGCACCGCCGCGTGGTCGCCAAAGCCGACGGGCTGGCCGGTGGCGTAAGTCACTAGCTTCTCTGTGAGGCACCGGGCGATTTGCTCCGGGTCGGCGAGCAGCAACCGCTTGAACTCCTCCACCGTCGCGAACTTCCGCCCATCCGGCAGTACGTCGCCGGCGTCCACCGGCAGGCCGAGACCGTATTCGTAGGCCTTGAGGTATTTGCCGAGGGGGCCGGTGCGGTTGTTCACCCAGTCCTTGCGCTCGGCCACCACGCGGTAGCGGTCCCGCCAGCCACCGATGACATCGTAATTCTCCAAGGCGAAGCCCGGGGGATCAATGCGTGAGTGACAGCCGGCGCAGTTCTCCGTCTGGCGGTGCTTCGCAAGCTGGTCGCGGATGGTCTTGGCTCCGCGAATGTCCGGCTCGATGGCGGGCACGTTCGGCGGAGGAGGAGGCGCGGGACGGCCCAGGACACGGTCCAGCAGCCAGACGCCGCGCAGCACGGGCGAAGTCGAGGTGCCGTTGGCCGTGACCTTCAGCACACTCGCGTGGGTCAGCACGCCGCCCCGATGCCATTCGGGTTTCAGCGCGACTTTACGCAAGGCCACGCCATGGACATCCGGGATGCCGTAGTGCTTCGCCAGCCGGCCGTTCAGCATCGCGAAATCCGAGTCCACGAAGTTCCTCACGCTGAGGTTTTGTTTCAGCAATTCCTCGAAGAACAAGTGCGTCTCGCGCACCGCCGACCACTGCAAATGTTCCTCCCACTCGGGGTAAAGCATCTTGTCCGGTGTGGTCGCACCGATGTCGCGCAGGCTCAACCACTGGCCGGTGAAGTTCTCGGTAAAAGCCCGCGCCTTGGGGTGGCTCAACATCCGCTCCACCTGGGCGCGTAACACGGCGGGTTTGTGCAATTCGCCCTGGTCTGCCAGGGCGGCGAGCGTGTCGTCCGGCGTGGTGCTCCAGAGGAAATACGATAACCGCGCGGCCAGCGCGTGGTCGTCGAGCGGGCCGGCGGGCTCGCGGAGGAACAAGAATTTCGGCGAGGCGAGCACCGCCTTGTAGCCCGTGCGCAGGGCCGCCTCGAAAGGCTGCCCCATCTCCAGCGACTTCGCGACGAGCGCCACGAACGGCTTTTCTTCGCCCTCGCGCACCGGGCGGCGGAAGGCCCGGGGGAGCAGCGCGCGAATCAATTTCTCGGCATCGGCGAGCGTGCCGGTCTTCGGGTCCGCCGCCCCAAACACTCGGCGGTAACTCTCCGTCGGCCACGGCTCGGGAAACGGTCCCTCGACCTCCATCCAGTGAATCTTCAGGCCCGGCCCGGGATACTCCGGCATGTTCTTGTGGTTCAGGTAGACGTAGGGCAAAGCGACCGGTGTGACCTTGATGGTGTCGTTTTTCGCGCCCAGCCGTTCTTCGAACTCGATCACAGCGGGCGTTCCCGGCGGCGCGTCAAAGTAACCGAGGTGCCGCGAGTAGTTGCCGCTCACGACGAAGTTCCCGAGCAGCATGGCCATCGGCAGCGGGGTCTCGGAGTTGTGCGCCGAGGCCGCGACCCGGAAACGATACCGGCCCGGCGCCGGGGCCTTGAACTGCCGGAGGTCGGTTGAGGAGTCGCCGCTGCTGCGGTACAGGATCACGCCGTCGTCCTGCTTCCACACGCCAGCGACAAACCATGTCGGCAGCGAGTCGTAGAGATTGAACCGCTCGGTCTTGCTCTCCAGCTTGTGCACCGGGGCGAGGGCCGCCGTGATGACGGCATCAGCGGCTTCGAGGTAACGCTCCATGAGCACCGGCGAGATGTTCAGTGCCGCGCCGACATTGTCGAAGCCCTGCGCCACCGCATCCTCCGGCAGCATCTCCTTCACGCGCATATCCACCGCGAAGAGATCACGTACGGTGTTTTCGTACTCCACGCGATTGAGCCGACGCAGCACAACGCGACCTGTTGAGCGCTGTTTCAACGAGGCTTTGTCAAGCCGCGCATTCAACTGTCGCACGAAGGTCTGCACCTGCACCGCCGAAGGACGCGGCTCCTTCTTTGGCGGCATCTCGCCCGACTGCGTACGCGACACAACCTCGCGCCACCGCTCGAACGTGCTGGGCTTGGAAAAATCCGTGTCCAGCAGGTCGAGCCGCAAGTCCCCTTTCGATTTCTCCGGCCCGTGGCAGCGGAGGCAATGATCTTTGAGGAAGACGTTACCAGGGGCGTCCACCGGGGCGGCCGCGCGCGCGGTGAAGGAGGTCAGCGTGATGAGGAAAACGACTGCCAATCCAATCCACGATGCGACCAGCAGTTTCAACCTGAATTCCAACATCGGGATTGTAGAACGCGTGGCACGACCCTCAAGCCGCGCTATCTCCCTCTCCCCCATCGGGGGAGAGGGGACCGTCGAGGGCCCGGTCGATGCCATTACCAGCATGCTGGCGGCCTGCGCCATGTGCGTTGGCGTGCAGGCTTTGGAGCTCGGTTTCAAAATCAAGCGAACCATGGTAAACGCGTATCGTAGCCCCTGACGCACAAAGCAGTGCGAAGGTTCAGGCGGCCGGGGCCAGTTCGGGAGCTGAGCCGTCCGGCAACCGCTTTTTCGGCGGCAACACCAGCCACGCTTCGAGGAAGAGAAAGGCCAGCATGCCGATGAGAAACAGCCGCCAGATTTCGCCCTGCAGTGCGTCGCTGCGGGCGGTGCGTTCTTGAAGCAATTGCAACGGGAGCGTGCCGAGGAGTTTCTTCGCGCCGGCGGGTTCGAGCAGCGTGCGGTCGTCCTCGGCGCCGGGACGGTTTACGGCGAGCAGGCGTTCGCCACTGCGATAAACGCCCGCGTGCAGGGCGATGTCCTTGCCCGTGGAGCCATCGGCGGAGGTCCATTGCTTTGCGCGGTCGAGGGCGCTGAGTTCACCGCAGGCGACCATGGTCTCTTGATTAAGCCGCCGTGCGCCCGTTTGGAGCAGGCGTTGCAACATCGGCACGAGCACGGGGCCATCGCCAAGGCTGGACCACTCCTCATGCGGAAGGGTCGCGCAGAAGAAGAACTGGCCCTTGCCCAGCGCCCGGCGGGTGAGCAGTGGCGAGCCATCGGCGAATGACGCCAGCGCGGTGCCGCTGGAGGCAATCAAAGCCGGGGAAGTCTTTGCCGCCTCGCCGGCTTCGGCACTTTCGCCTTTTGCCATTTGCCTTTTGCCTTCGTCCCCGTCGGTGATGGGTTGGCGGCGGGAGATTTCGAGTTCGACGAGTGGTAGGCTCAGACCTTCGTCGGTCTTCGCGAGCGGGCCTTCCTGCTGTCCCCATTTGGCGACCTTGAAAGGTTTGTCGGCGGACGCGGGCTGCGCCTCGGCCCAGCCGAAACCGAGGAACTTGCCCGTATCCGTGCGGCCGGGCGGGAGGAAGAGCACGGCCCCGCCTTCTTCGATGAAGCCGCGCAGGCGCTTCTCACCGGCGGCATCCGGCAACGGGGCTTGCCAGATGAGCAGGGCGGCGTCGGAACCAGTACGCTCGGCCCACGCGACGGGCGCGAGCACCTCGGCCGGCTGGCGCGTGGCCGGGGAAAGCGCGGCGAGCTGGGCATTGCGGATGAGGGCGGGCTGGTCGCTCACGACGGCGGCGCGGAGGATGGAGTCGGAGCCAAAGACGAAATAAGCGGCGTTGTCGCGGGCATTGGCGTCGGCCGGGAGTGCAAGTGTGCCCCAACCAAGCCCTTTTGCCGCGCCAAGGTCCACCTTGTGCCGCCAACGAAGCGCCGCCCCGTCCATGTCGAGTTCAGTCTGCGATTTTACACCGTTGAGCGTGAGGGAAAGCGGGAAGTGCGCCGGGGCACTGCCGGGCTGCACGTTGCGCGCGAGATCAAGCGCGAGGTTCAGCTCCGCACCATCGGGCCGGGCACGGCGGAAGACCTCGGCCAGCGTGGCGGAGGTGTTGGGCTCGCGGTCATCATCAAAGGCGAGCAGGCGGACGCGGATGCCTTGTGGGAGTTTGCCGAGTTGATTGGTGACGGTCTTCCAACGCTCGTCGTCGGGCAGCCAGTTGCTGCGTTGGAGGTCGGAGGCGACCCAGAGTTCGGCGGCTCCGGCACGGTTTTCGACCAGCCAGTTGTGGGCGATTTGCAGCAGGGTGGGCAGGTCGGCGGCGGTGTCGGTGGGACCGGTGAGCGTAGGTTCAAGCAGGGATTTCGCGCTGGCGAGCTGCTGGGGGATGCGCGTGGCGGAATCCAGCAGGACGAGATGGGATTTGTCCTGGAATTCACGCGCGGCCTCGGCGAGGAGTTTTACCGCCTGCTCGCGCTTGGTGATGGTCTGCCCGGCGAGGCGCGACTCCATGCTGGCCGAGCGGTCGAGCACGATGATGATGACATCCGGTGCGGGCGAAAGCGTCCAACCAAGCCACCCGCCGGCAAGCGGGCGCGCGATGAAGAGGATGAGTGCGAGGACGGCAAGCGTGCGGAAGAGCAGGACCAGCCACTGACGGAGCTTGGCATGGCTGGTGGAGGCGCGCGTGGCCTGAAGCAGGAACATCATCGCCGCCCACGGCTGCGGTTTGTGGCGCAGGCGGTTGATGAGGTGAATGATGACCGGGACTAGGACGAGCGGCAGTGCCCAGAGTAAATATGGCTGGAGGAAGGTCATCGGAATGCGGAATGCGGAATGCGGAATGTGGAATAGTCGCGCCCGGCCTTCTTCTGTCGCTCGGGTTGGTCACCTGACACCCTGTTATAGCCCTTGTTCAAGGCGTGCGCCGGATCTGCCGGATTCAGCACGGCCAGATAGTAGAACGTGTCGGCGAAGAGGAGTTTCATCCGCGCGAAGAACGCTTGGGTATTCCGTGGATGTAGTGGTCATGTTCCGCTGCGAAGTCGGCGGGCAGGGGCGGCATGGCAGCAGCGATGGCGTCAATCCGGGCGAGCCGCTCGCGCCGTGATCGCACGGAGGTGCGAGCCGGCTGCCGGACGGGGCGGACTTCCACCTTCGTCCCATCGGGAAGTTTCGCCTTCGCATCAAGCACGATGACGCCGCTTGCGACTGTACCTTTGTAGCTCATTAGTTGGACAGGCACGCCATCACCACTCCTCACGTTTTTCGAACTCACCTTGCGGTGGGCGCTCGAACGGCTCGTTGCCCCAGTCGGCACGAACCTTTTCCCAGAAATTGGGCTCCCAGTGGAAAGCGTTCCGCTGTTTTTCCACATGCTCCAACGTTTCGGAGTCTGCGATGGACGCGCGTTCCTTGTCCGTGCGCTGCAACGCATCACGCACCAGGCGTTCGAGGAGCGCTGCGGTCTCCGGGTCGAGCGTTTGAAGCTTCCGGTCCAGTTCGACGGCAATGGCGGTCATGGTTCGAACCTAGATTGTCCAGCCAGTTCTGGCAACACGGCGGTCACGTTTTGCATGTCAGTGCGCCCCGACCTGATGCGCCCGTTCCGTAAGGAAGTCCGCCAGCACCTTGCCAGGCTCCTGGTCGGTGACCACTTCGCGGTAGTCGGCGTTGAATTCGAGGCAGGCCTGGCGGAGACGGGCGCGGTGGGCGTCGAAGGCGCGGAGGTATTCGTCGCGCACCATCGCCGGCTCGGTCACGAGGCTGAAGGGGCTTTCCAGGTCCTCGAACCGCAGCGGGCGGTCGAACTTGAACTCCATCTCCATGCGGTCCAGCAGGTGAAAAACGGCGAGGTCGTGTTTCTGGAAGCGCAGGTGTTGCAGGCAGCCCAGAAGCGGCTCCAGTTCACAGAAGAAATCGGAGAATACGATGACCAAGGCACGGCGACGGATCTTCTCGGCGAGGTCGTGCAACGTGCGGAGGATCGTGGTGGGACCGTGCGGTTCGAGTGTTTGCAGGGCGTTGAGGATTTCCTGCAAGTGCGCGGGGTTCCGGCGCGGCGGGAGTTCGGGCGTGCTGTTCTCGCCGACGCAATAAAGGCCGGCGGCATCACCCTGCTGCACGGCCAAGTAGGCCAGCGTGCCGGCGAGCTGGCGGGCAAAGGCGAACTTGCTCGGGCCGGTCTTGCCCGCGAAGTTCATCGAAGCGCTGGCATCGAGGATGAGGCAGCAGCGGAGGTTGGTGTCCGCCTCGAACTCCTTCATGTAGTAGCGGTCGGTACGGCCCAGCACGCGCCAGTCGAGGCGGCGCAGGTCATCCCCCGGCACGTAGGTGCGATACTCGGCGAACTCGACGCTGGAGCCGCGGTGCGGGCTTTTGTGGTGGCCCGAGACGCTGCCCTCCATGGCGAAGCGCGAAACGAGCGGCAGGTGGGCAAGCTGCGCGAGCACCTGCGGGTCGAGGAACGAGTGGACGTGGGAATCTGTGGCGTTCAAGGCAACAGGTTGAGAGCGGGCGTTTTCGTGCAGGGAGAATTGGCGCGGGCACGGGGCGCGTCAAGCTCCCAGCCCGCCGGGTATAGCCCGCACGACTGTAGCCCCAGGACGCCGCTGCGGGCAGGGGCCGGTCCTGCCGGGCACCCCGGGAGATCGGAAAAATTCTGTGTTCATCCGCCGTTGGCTATGGTTTAACTGCCGCCTCTGAGTTGACCAGAACATGAAAACGCTGCTCCGCCGTTATTGCGTCCTGCTTGCGCTGCTAATTTACTGGCTGCCGCAGTCCCATGCCCAGGTCGCGCCCCAGCGCGTCCAGCAGATCGACATCCGGCATGTCGGTCCGGCGGCCACGAGTGACGAACTCATCCGCGCAAACATCCGCGTCAAGATCGGCGACCCGCTGGTCAAGACCAGCGTGGATGATGACGTGCGGAACCTCTACAACACCGGATATTTCTACAACATCCGCGTGGCCGAGGAGCGTATCGACGGCGGCGTGAAGCTCGTTTACGTCGTGCAGGGCAAACCGCTGTTGACCGACATCAAGTTCACCGGCAACACCAAGTTCAGCAACTCCAAGCTGACCAAGGAGCTGACTTCAAAAGTCGGTCAGCCGCTGGACGAACGGAAGCTGTTCACCGACGCCCAGAAGATCCAGACCCGCTACCAAAAGGCCGGCTACCAGCGGACCAAGGTGGAGTACAAGCTCAGCATCAACGAAAACGCCGGCCGGGGCACCGCCACCTTCGAGGTCACGGAAGCGCCCAAGGTGAAGGTGGTGGACATCGCGTTTGTGGGCACGACCGCCTTCGATCAGAAGAAGCTGGCGAAGCAGCTCAAGACCAAAAAGCACTGGATGTTCTCGTGGATCACGGGCACGGACAAGTTCAAGGACGACCAGTTTGACGACGACAAGGAGAAGCTCGCCGAATTCTACCGGAACGAAGGCTATCTGGATTTCGAGATCAAGGACGTTCAGTTCGAGTATCCCAAGCCCGACCGCATGGTGATCAAGTTCGTCGTTTTCGAAGGCAAGCAGTACAAGGTCGGGACCGTCGCCGTGAAGGGCAACAACCTGTTTCCCTCGGCTGACATCGAGAAGGGCATCAAGATGAAGGCCGGCAAGACCTTCACGCCCGAAGGTCAGCGCAAGGATGTCGAGACCATCCGGGACTTCTACGGCTCCAAGGGCTACATCGATTCCCGCATCAACGCCGTCCGCACGCCCAACACCGACACGGGCAACATGGACGTCACCTACCAGGTGGACGAGAAGGACAAGTCTTACGTCGAAAAGATCGAGATCAAGGGCAACGTCAAAACCAAGGACAAGGTCATCCGCCGCGAACTGGCCATTTCCCCTGGCGAAACCTTTGACATGGTGCGGGTGAAGCTCTCGAAGCAGCGCCTGGAAAACCTGAATTACTTCGAAAAGGTCGATGCCCAGCCGGAACCGACCGACGTGCCCAACCGCAAGAACCTGGTGGTGGGCGTCGAGGAAAAGAACACCGGCAACATGTCCATCGGCGCGGGCTTCAGCTCGGTGGAAAGCGTGGTGGGCTTTGTCGAAGTCAGCCAGGGGAACTTTGACCTGTTCAAGCCCCCCTACTTCACCGGCGGCGGCGAGAAGCTGCGCCTGCGCGCCAGTTACGGTGCCCGGTCCAAGGATTACCTGTTGAGTTTCGTGGAACCCTGGTTTCTGGACCGCAAGCTCGCTTTTGGCGTGGACCTGTACCACCGGTCCACGAGTTATCAGAGCACTCTCTATGACACGGTGTCCACCGGTGCCCGCTTGAGCCTCGAACGGGCGCTCTGGAGCGACTTTGTCCGCGGCAACGTGAGCTACACCATTGAAGATGTAGGCATCACGCGCGTGGACCCCAGTGCCTCGCCGGAGCTGCGTTCTGAGGCGGGCACGCGGCTGGTCTCGAAGGTCGGGACGGGCATTGTTTACGACGCCCGCAAGGGCGGACTGGTGCCCACGGGTGGTCAGCGGGTGGAATTCCTCTCGGAAGTAGCTGGCGGCCCGTTCGGCGGCGAGTCGGACTTCTTCAAGCTGGAAGTGCGCGGCTCGCAATACCTCCCCGGTTTCTGGGAGGGGCAGAACTGGGAAATCATCGGCCGCATGGGCTCCATCCAGGGCTACAACGGTGACCATGTGACGCTGTTCAACCGCTACTTCATGGGCGGCCCGCGCACCCTCCGCGGCTTCAAGTACGCCCACGTTTCGCCCGTGGATTCCCTCAGCCAGCCCTTCGGCGGCAACACCTACTGGCTCGGCTCGGTGGAATACAACATCCCCATTATTGAACGGTTGCGCTTCGCGCTGTTCTATGATGTCGGCAATGTTTACAGCAGCTCCTTCAGCGTCAACCCGAACGCCTCGCGTGGCGAACGCCTCTATAATGACAACGTCGGTGCGGGCTTCCGCATCAACATCCCCAACCTCGGGCCGCTGCGGCTGGACTATGGCTTCCCCATCAACGCGGATGCCAATCAAAACAAGAGCGGCCGCTTCAACTTCGACGTGGGTTTCACCCGCGATTTCTAACCTGATCTGATCCCGGTGACAGTGGCAGAACGCCGCTGTCACACTGCCTTTAAATCAAAACCGACTTGAGTCTCCGATGAAATTGTTGCCCTCCCTCCTCCTTGCCGGTCTCGTTCTTGGTGCCAGCGCGCAGGCTGCCGACCGCCCGGCCGGGGCCGGAACCATTGCGGTCGTGGACTTGAAAAAGGTCTTTGACGGCTATTGGAAAACCAAGCAGGCCGACCTCAACCTCAAGGATGAGGCCACCAAGCTGGACAAGACGCGCAAGGACATGATCGAGGACCACAAGAAGGCCGGCGAGGACTACAAGAAGTTCCTCGACGGATCCACCGATTCCGCCGTGTCCCCGGAAGAGCGGGAGAAGCGCAAAAAGACGGCGGAAACCAAGCTGCAGGAAATGCGGCAAATCGAGGAGAGCATCGGCCAGTTCGACCGCAGCGCCCGCACGCAGCTGGGCGAAAAGCAGCGCAACATGCGCGACAAGATCGTCACCGAGATCCGCGAGATCGTGAACAAGCGGGCCCGGACGGCGGGTTATGGCGCTGTTCTGGATAGCGCCGCCGAAAGCGCCGTGGGCACACCCATCCTCCTTTTCAATGCGAGCCTGCCGGACTTGACGGAGGAGATCATCACCCAGCTCAACGCCACCGCCCCGGCCGGAGCGGTCGTGTCGCCTCCCTCCATTGCGCCGGTAAATCCGAAGTGAGCTTGGTTGGTGGCGGCAGGCTCCCGGTGTTCCTCCGGTGGATTGGGTTGACGGTCCCGTTCCCTTCGCGCCAACATGCGCCTGCGCAAGCGCGCTTGCATGGGCCGCCCAACTACCAGCCATCCGCCTGAAACCCCGACGCCCAAGCGCGTGGGGCCGATGCTCGGTGCGCTGGGCTTTCTCTCCCGCCGAACCCCCTACTTCCGCGGTAAATGGCGGGTGACCGGTTTCATTTTCGAGCGCTGGCTGCTCCACTCACGCCGGCAGCAGGTCATCAAGCTCGCCAAGGGCATGCGCATCAATTGCAAGCTCTGGGACGAGGTGCAGAATGCCATCTGGTGGAACGGAGCGAGTTACGAGCGCAAGGAGTCCAAGTTCATCCGCCGTTATCTCAAGCCCGGCATGGTCTTCTTCGATGTCGGTTCCAATGTCGGCTATTACACGCTGCTGGCCGCCCCCCTCGTCGGCCGCCAAGGCAAGGTTCACGCCTTTGAACCCGTCTTCGAGCAGCATGCCGATCTGCGCGCCAACGTGGAGCGCAACCGGCTCCAGAATGTCGTCCCCGAACGCCTCATCATCACCGACCGCGCGGGCACCATGGAGATCAATCTGGGGTCCGAGGATAACGCCGGCACCGCCTCGGTCAACATGGTCTATCGCGAGAACCGGGCGACCGAACGGGTGGACTGCACCACCTTGGACCGGTATCTCAAGGAGCGCGAGGTCAAGCGGCTCGACGTGCTGAAGATTGATGTCGAGGGTCACGAGCCGCACGTGTTGCGGGGCATGACCGAAACCCTCCGCACGTTGCGTCCGCTGCTGCTGGTCGAAGTCCGGGGCGAGATGTTGGAGGAAGTCGGTTCCAGCCGGGAGGAGTTGTTTGCGCAGATTGCCACGCACGGCTACGTGCCGTACGCCCTCACGCGCGGCGGCTGGCCCAAACCCATGGCCATTCCCGCTGATGGCAACCTGATCATCTTCAGTCCGGACCCCAAACTGCATGAAAAACACCGGCCCTTTGCCAAATTGCGGCGGCGCAAAAAGGCGGCTTGAGATCAGGAACAGGATGAAGCTTGAGACTAGGGTTTCCGCTTAATCTTCCTCGTAATCTTCCACCCCATACTCTTCACTCCTCCGCCGATGTCCTTCGTCCAGCGCCTTAAAATCGAAGCCGAAGATACCCTTCGCTACCACGACACCGTTCGCGGCGTGCTCTGCGAGGTGGAACTGCTGAAGGACAAGTCGCCCGCTGCAACTGATCCGCAGGCCATCGCCCGCAGCATCGTGCGGTTGTGCTCGGCCGCACGCCTCGCGGCCAGCAGGGAGCAATTGCTCAAGGTCGAGGCGCTCATCGCCGAACGGGTGCAGTTGCTCGGCAACCGGCCCGTGGACTTCGCCGAGTTCGAGGCGTCCTCGATGAAGAAGCGGAACATCGACTACTTCGTCCCCCTCAAGCCCTACGTCAGCGAGCGGGAGAAGGGTGTGTGCTACATCGCCTTCGAGCATCGGTGGGCGCGCTTCGTCCACCATTACCGCGACAAACTGGAGGCCTTCGCAAAGCGCTACCTGCTCATCGTCCACCCGGTCTGGGCCACACCCCACGGCCTGATCAACTACTACCTCCCCAGCATCTGGCCGGGGAACGATCCGGTCTTCGCGTGTGTCAGTGATCCTCATGATCTGGACACCTTGCCCCGCCAGTCGCCCCGTCATGTCGTCATCCCGCGTTACTGCTCCCACTGGGTGAACCCGGCGGTCTATCCGCAGGTGCCCTTTGAGAAAAAGGACATCGACATCGTGATGCTGGCGAACTTCGGGAAATACAAACGCCATTTCGCCCTGTTCAAGGCGTTGCGCGACATGCCCCGCAGCGTGAAGGTCGTGTGCATCGGCCAGCACAATGACAAGCGCACCCGCGAAGTCCTCCTCGCCGAGGCTGCCGCCTATGGCGTGGCCGACCGGTTCGAGCTGAAGGAGAATGCGCCGGACGATGTGGTGTTCGACTGCATGGCCCGCGCCAAGGTGAACCTCATCATGTCCAAGCGCGAAGGCTCCTGCATTGCCATCGTCGAGGCCATGTTCGCCAACACGCCTTCGGGCATGATCAAGGACGCCGAGGTTGGCTCACGCGTCTTCATCAACGAGCACACCGGCCGTTTTCTCACCGATGACAACCTGGGCGCGCAGCTCATGGACTTCATCGCCAACGCCGGAAAGTATTCGCCCCGGAAGTGGATGCTGGATAACCACCATGACTGCCACGGCAGCAGCAAGGTGACGAACGAGGTCATCAAGCAGGAGATGCTCAAGCGCGGGCAGGACTGGACCACCGACCTCTGCCCCTTGCACTGGCGGCCGAACCCCAAGATCCTTCGCCCCGAAGACCTGGCCATGATGCAGGCGACCTACGCCGATATCCGAAACAACGTCGGCATCGAGATGGACCTGCCGAAGTCATGAAGCCTCCGATCAGTGGCGACTGGCCAGACGCACTTTCTGCGTGTGCATCCGCGCCCGTTCGTGGTTTCCTCTCCCTGCTTTATCGCCATGTCTGACTTGCTAAAAGACGCCGCCAAGCGCGGCTTGAAGAAGGCCGCCCGCTGGGCCAGCACCGGCAAGAACCTCCCGCGCCTCAAAGGCATGCAGGCCTGGTGGCAGCGCCACGTGGGTGACCAAAACGAGATCAATGCACTGCGCGAGCAGTATGCCGACCTCATCCACGCCCCGGACAAGCGCAAGCTCCTCGCCATCCACGAGCGCAAGGCCCACTCCCAGTTCGGCGAGGATGGGTTGCTGATCCACTTTTTTTCAAAGATCGGCGCGCCGAACAAGACGTTCATCGAGTTCGGTATCGAGGATGGCACGGAGTGCAATGCCGCGAACCTTGCCCTGCACTTCGGCTGGGGCGGTCTGCTCATGGATGGCAGTGATTCCCTCGCCGACCGTGCGCGCACGTTCTACCACCGCCGACACGGCATCGCGCCCCAGCACGTCCAGGTCCGCACGAACTTCATCACGAAGGAAAACGTCAACGATCTCTTCGCCCAGTACGGCTTCAAGGGCGAACTGGACATGCTGTCCATCGACATCGACGGCGTGGACTACTGGATCTGGGACGCCGTCAAGGTCGTCTCGCCGCGCCTGCTCATCATCGAGTTCAACGCCAGCTTCGGTCCCACGCGCAGCGTGACCGTGCCTTACGAGCCTTCCTTCGAACGTTACGCGCATCACGAGAGCGGCTGGTATCACGGCGCGTCACTCACCGCCTTCACCAAGCTCGCCGCGAAGAAGGGCTACTTCCTCGCTGGCTGTGACACCGCCGGCGCGAACGCCTTCTTCATCCGGCGCGACATCGGCCAGGGCAAGGTCGCCGAGTTCACGCCCGAAGAAGCGTTCTACCCTTGTGCCCCCCGGCTGCGCGAAGCCTCGCTCGACGAACAATGGGCCCGGGTGAAGCATCTGCCGTTGATCGAAATTTAACTATGAGTCCAAGGTCCAAAGTCCAAAGTCCAAAGTCAGCGCAATGGCCTGACGGGCTCGCGGAACGACTTTGGACTCTTGGACCTTGGACCTTGGACTTCTGACCCATGTCTTCGATTCTCTCGACCTTTGAATTCATCCGCGATCGCCGCCGCATCCTGCGGCTGCCGCACGCCAAACCGAGCGCCAAGGCCATCTACCACGCCTGGCTCCAGCTCCGCCGCTACCCGGAGGCCAATCGCGACCAACCCCTCACCATCGAACTGGGCAACACCGTCATCCACGCCCAGAACTGGCTGGAACTGGACTTCCTGTTCAACGAAGTCTTCGTCGGGAACGAGTACCTGGTGAAGCTCCCGCGCCGCGATCCTTTCATCATCGACTGCGGGGCGAACATCGGCTGCGCCACCCTTTACTTCAAACTCCACTACCCGGACGCCCGCATCCTCGCGTTCGAGCCGAACCCGTTCTGCTTCGAGATGCTCAGGAAGAACGTGGAAGTAAACGGCTTGAAGAACGTCACGCTGGTTCAGGCCGCGTGCGCGAGCGCACCGGGCACGACCACCTTCCACGTCAACCCCGCCTTCTCCCCGTTGAGCAGTGCCGTTGGCAACCGCGATGAGAAGCAGAAGACCGTGCCCATCGAGGTGAAGCTGGTGAAGCTTTCTGATTCGATCACCGAGCAGGTGGACCTGCTCAAGCTGGACATCGAAGGCGGCGAATGGGAGGTCTTCGCCGACTTGGTCGCAAGCGGCAAACTGGCCCGCATTGACCGCATGGCCATCGAATACCACCACCGCTTCGGTACGACCGAGGTGAAAATGAGCCGCTTCCTGAAAATTCTCGAAGACGCCGGCTACACTTATTCCCTGGGCGTGGAAATCCGGGCCGAGCGCCGCTTCATGGGCGTATTCCAGGACGTGATGATCTACGCGGTGAAGCTGGGGATGGAAGACAAGACGTCCTGAATCGGCGTTGCCCAGGCCAAAGGTGTTGGCTCAATCCGAATGCCGAAGTAACGCGCCAACCCGTGGCTTGTAGCGCAGGCTTGCAGCCTGCTGTTTCGCGGGTCTGCTACCCGCCGCCGCCACGCACTATTCCGAACCACACAAAGCGCCGGACAACCTGCCGGCTGGAAGCCGGCGAAACGGCCGACTACAAGTCTGCGCTACGAGTAACGGCCTCCCGACTTTGGCGTTCGGGCTCAAAAAATCTCCCGCCAGCTGCCGGAGCTGCGCCTCCGCGATCCGGATGTGACCGAATAGAGCCCCGCAGACAGATTGGCTAGGTGAACAGTTCCGCGATCGGCGCGCCGCCATCCACGATGCGCGTGGGCCGGCCGGTGAGGTCGTTGATCGCGGTGTGTTCCCAGTCGATGCCGAGGTGGTTATAGAGCGTGGCCAGGAAGTCGCCGGGGCTGCACGGGCGTTCGAGCGGGTCTTCGCCCCGCTTGTCGCTCGCACCGATGACGCCGCCGCCGGGAATGCCGCCGCCAGCCCAGAGATTCGAAAAGACGCGCGGCCAGTGGTCGCGCCCCGGCTGCAAAGTGCCGGCCGCCCCGCTCGCGGGATGCGCCCCGGTGCTGCGGTCGAAGCTGATCTTCGGGGTGCGGCCGAACTCGCCGGTCACCACGACCATCACGCGCTTGGCCAGGCCGCGCGCGTGAATGTCCTCGATGAGCGCCGTGACCGCCTGGTCATAGGCCCAGCAGCGGTAACGCAACCCGTTGAAGACGTGCGCGTTGACGGCGTGGTCGTCCCAGTTGTTGCCCGCCGTACCGCAAATCGCGCCGTCCAGATTGCTGTGGATGATCTCGACGCCGGATTCGACGAGGCGGCGCGCGAGGAGCAGTTGCTGGCCCCACCGGTTCCGGCCATAGCGATCCCGCGTCCGATCATCTTCCTTGCCGAGATCGAAGGCATCGCGGGTCTTCGGATTCGTGAGCAATGTCACGGCCTGCGACTCGAACTGGTCCAGCGCCCCCAATTCGCCTTCCTTGTCGAAGGAGCGTTCGAGGGAGTCGAGGTTCTGCCGGAGGACGGTGCGGTCACTGAGGCGACGGGACTCCGAGGCACTGGCCAGGCCGATGTTCGGGACCTGGAAGTTCGGGCGGCTCGGATCATCGGTGATCGAGAAAGCCGAATAGGCGTTGCCCAAGTAAGCGGGACCGGCGTAACCGCCTTCGATGGGGTTAATCGCGACGTAATTGGGCAGCGGGCTGGTGCGTCCGGCCTGCTTGGAGCGCAGGTAGTTGGACACGCACATCCAGTCCGGGTAACGCGGCGCGGTCTTGTCACGGTCATCGGAATCACCGGAGAGCATCCGCAAGTGGCCGGCGGGATGTCCGCCCGCGCGATGGCTCATGGAGCGGATGAGGGTGTACTTGTCCGCCATCTTGGCATGCAGCGGCAGCAGCTCGGTGATGTGCGTGCCGGGGACGTTGGTGGGAATGACCTTGAACGGGCCGCGATAGTCCGTGCTGGCATCGGGCTTCGGATCGTAGGTGTCCACGTGGGACAGGCCGCCGATGAGCCAGACCATGATGACGGCGGTCTTTTCCTTCGGCGGTTTGCCCGCGTTCTCGGCGCGCAGGCGCAAGAGGCCGGGCAAACTCAGCGTGGCGAAGCCGGTAAGGCCGATGTTCATGAACCCGCGCCGGCTGACGGGGCCGGCGCAACGCACAAGGGGTGATTTTTTAGGCGAGGTCATGATGTTGGTGCGCTGGACGCTTGGTAAATAGACGGTGGATTAGCCGGTTAATTCGCTGATGGGGCTGCCGCCACTCACAATATGCGTGGGGCGTCCGGTGAAGTCCTTGATCGTGGCGTGCTGCCAGTCAAGGCCGAGGTGATGATAGATCGTTGCCAGGAAATCGGCCGGCTGACAGGGGCGTTCGGTCACTTCCTCGCCCCGTTTGTCCGTGGCTCCGATGACGCCGCCCATGCGGAACCGGCCCCCGGCCCAGAGGTTCGAAAAGGCCTGCGGCCAGTGATCGCGCCCGGGTTGCGTGGTGCCGGCAGGACCGCTGCCATCGCCGCCGCCAGTGCTGCGGTCGAAGCTGATCTTCGGCGTCCGGCCAAACTCGCCGCTGACCACCACCAGCACCCGTTGATCGAGGCCGCGCGCGTAAATGTCCTCGATGAGCGCGGAGACGGCCTGGTCGTAGTTGCCCATGCGGAAACGCAGCGCGTCGAAAATGTGATGATCCACCGCGTGGTCGTCCCAGACGCCCGTGCGACCGCAGAGCGGGCCGCTCAACTGGCTGGTGACGATTTCGACGCCGGCTTCCACGAGCCGGCGCGCGAGCAGCAACTGCTGACCCCACCGGTTCCGCCCGTAGCGGTCGCGGGTGCGGGAGTCTTCCTTGCTGAGGTCAAAAGCGTCGCGCGTCTGCGGATGGGTGAGCAACGTCAGGGCTTGCGCCTCGAACTGGTCCAGCGCGCCAAGCTCGCCTTCCTTGTCGAAGGCGCGCTCCAGGGTGTCCAGGCTCTGGCGCAGAGTGGCGCGATCGCCCAGCCGCCGCGACTCGGCAGAATTGCCCACCCCAATGTTGGGCACCTCGAAGCGCGGCAGGTTGGGATCGTCCTGCACCGCGAACGTTGAGTAGGCATCGCCGAGATAAGCCGGGCCGTTGTATTCGAGCGGCGCGTTCACGCCGATGTAGTTGGGGAGCGGGTTGGTCCGCTTGCCTTCCCGGGCTCGCAGGTAGTGGGCGACCGACATCCAGTCGGGCAGGCGGGGTTTGGGTTTGTCGCGCGTGTCGAGGTCGCCGGAAAGCATCTGCATCGAACCGGCCGGATGACCGCCGGCCGTCTGCTTCATGCTGCGGATCAAGGTGAACTTGTCGGCGAGCCTGGCCTGCAGGGGCAGCAGCTCGGTGAGGCGCGTGCCCGGTACGTTCGTCGCAATGGTCCTGAACGGTCCGCGATACTCGCTGCCAATGTCGGGCTTGGGGTCGTACGTGTCCAGATGCGAGCAACCGCCCGGCTTCCAGACCATGATGACGGCAGTCTTGGGCCGGTTGGGTTGGGCTGCACCCGCCGCCCGCAACCGGAACAGTCCCGGCAGACTCAAGGTCGCGAATCCCGTCAGGCCGACCCGCATGAACTCCCGCCGTCCCAATGGCCCGGGGCAACGCACAGGAGCGGACGATGCGGTGGGCGATGACATGGGAGAGCGAGGCACTGGTGCCAGTGCGGCTATTTTTTATCCGCCGGCAACACGCGGATGCGGATGGGTTCGGACACGACAATGTCGGCGATATCCTTGGGCGCAGCGGCGTCGGTCGCGGCCTTCATGCGTTTGGCGGCTTCGGCTTTGGCTGCCTCGGCGGACTTGAGTTTTTCTTCGGCCGCCTTGGCGGCCGCCTCGACGGCGGCGCGCTTCTCGGCGGGTGAACCGGCGACTTCAGCGGCGAGTTTTTTCGCCTCGGCGGCCCGGGCGGCGGCCTCCTGTTCGGCCTTCCTTTGTGCAGCCTCGGCGAGCACGACAGCGGCCGGGTTGTGGCGATATTTCACCACGTAACCGCTCGTCAACGCGACCGTGTGTTCACCAGGTGCGGGCTTGAGCGTTGCGAAATCGAGCACGAGATCCGCCGTCTCGGCCTTCGCGGCGACCTCCAACGGTTTGAGACCGGTGATCGCCGAGCCGTAAGGCCGCAGGCGGAGCTGGCCGGAGACTTCGCTGCGCCAGGTGAGCTTGAGTGGGATGGTAAGCTTCTCGCCGGCCTTCACCTCCCAGACCTTGTCTTCGCGGGCGGCCACGGTGATGGGCGCACCCTCGGCGTCCGTGACGGAAATGGGCACGTCCGCCATGAGGCGCGGCTTGGGAATCTCGCCGGTGGCGTCACGCACTGGCCAGGCCATCGAAGCAAGCTGCACAGGACGGGTCACGGTGGCGCCATTGATCTGCGCGCGGCCCATCATTTTCGCGATGCCGATGGAGCGCGGAGCCTTCTCTGACGCGCTGATGAGCAACATCCCCTGCGACTTGCCCGCCGGAATCTTCAGGCCTGCCGCCGACACGCCCGTGGGCAGGTTCTCCATGCCCAGTTCGATCTCGCCGTCGAAACCATCGCGCCGGTTGACCACCACTTCCAACGCCAGGGTGCCGCCGGGCCGCAGGGCGAGCGGCTTGGACTGCGCGTTGCGGTCACCGTTGCGCAGCTCGTAATGCACCACCCACGCGGCCAGAGCGAAGTCGGGCGTCGCTGGACGGATGAGCAGCCGGTAAACGTTCGCGCGATCACTGCGCGTGCCGCCGAAGAGGTCACGGAGCTGGAGGCGGTAGAGACCATCCTCTTTGATCTCGAGCTTGCCGAGAATGTCGGCGGAACCGCCGTCGTAGGGCGGGCCGTCGTAGGAGTAGCCGTTGCTCGAGGGCTTCATCGGGGGCGGAATGTCGTTCAGCTCGGCCACATCGGTGAGTTTCTCTTTGTCGCCTTCCTTCGTGACGCGCTGCACCAGCACGAAGGGATCGGTCGGCAGTCCGAGCCGCTCGGATGCGACCTCGATCCACCACACCTCGCCTTTCTTCGCGTTGAACTCGTACGTGTCCACGTCCGCCGCCGGGAAGAAGCGGCCGGAGATTTCGCAGGGCAACGTGATCTTCTGGGCCTGGGCGTGTTCGTTGTTCGGCTCCACCTCGGCGATCTGCGGGAGATTGAACTGGTATTCCGGGTTCCACGAAAACGCGTTGACCGAACGCGTCACCGCCTGGCGCGGTACCGGCGCTTCCGTCGCCACGGGCTGCAAGGCCAGGCGGTAGAACTGGTCCGCTCCGCCCTTGAAGGTCAGCGAATGCACCTTCAGGAAGTACTTCCCGTCCGCCGGGGGCGTGAAGTCCACCAGCCCGCTCGTACGATTGACGACGAGGTCACGGCCCTCGGCATCGGCGACGATGAGCACGGGCACGAGCTTGGAATCAATGCCCGTCGTCGCGCACTCCGCAATGAGCCGCTGGCCCTTCTGGCCGGGGAACGAATAGAAATCCACCGCGCGCGCGGTGACGGTTGCGTTGCATACGGAGCCGGGCTTCAGCTCGACGGCCGTTTCGAGCGTGGTGTTCGGCTTGGTGCGGGTGATCTCTGCGAGCTTGCTGACGGAGAACGCGCGGGCCGAGGAGATGCCCAGCCGCGAGACGAACCGCGCGTCATGCACGCCCTCGGGCGCATCGGCGGCCACGGTGATGAGGAACTTGTTCGCTTCGCCCGGCTTGGCCTTGGCCGTGATTTTGGGCGTGGAGAAAAGCAGGTCGGTCAGGCCATCCAGTTCCTCGCCCGTGATGCTGACTTCGACCGTGGTACCGAGCTGCGCGCCCATGGGCATCGTGGTGAGCAGGCGTGGCGTGGGGAGAATGACGGACTGGGCGAACGCGGTGGCGGTGAGGGCGAGCCAGGCGACGCAAACTAGAAACCCGGTCCGCTGAGCAAGGTGGGCAACGATATGCCGGTTGCGTGCGAAGGCGAATTCCCTCTCCCCCATCGGGGGAGAGGGCAGGGTGAGGGGGCGGGCGGGCGAACTAAAGGTTTGTCCGAATTCAAGAGGTGTGCCGGGAGTGCGGATTGCCATCCAGCCCGCTTGAACTGCTGTGCGACGCGCCCCCTCAGCCCGGCCCTCTCCCCCGATGGGGGAGAGGGAGTCGCGCGCCGCCGACCGAAGCCGTGTGCGAAACAGGCGCCTGAGACCATGATTAGTCTTTAAGGAAATAACAGCAGACTTGGGCGACATGGCTAGTGGTTGTAGAGAAATTCCTTCGTGTTGATAAGCGCCCAGAGCAGGTCCTCATAGGCGATGCGGCGGGCCTGGTCAGGCGGCAACGGTTTCCCCTGCGCATCTTCGCGGGGCCGGGAAAGATACTCCTCGACGACGGCCTGTTCGTGCGACTGCGGCTCGCGGGCAAAGGCGGCCAGATACAGTTCGCGAATCTTCGGCGCGGCCGGTTTGTCGTCCTTGGCCAGCCGCTCCGCGCGTCCGCCACCGGCCCCCAGTTTGCCCTTCACATCGCTGGCGTTCATCAGGTGCAGGCTCTGCGCCAGGCTCGCGGATGAAGCGCGTTCGCATTCGCACACGCTGGCCCCCTCGGGTCGGCCGAACACTTTCAGGAAGGCCGAGCCGCGGTTGTAACTGTTGTCCGGCAACGCAATCGCCCGCGTCCCGGCCGGCAGATCAGCGAAGTCCGTCTTCGCGCCGGTGAACTGGTCAATCGAATCGAGCAACACCTCGGCCTGCATCCGGCGCGGGTAGAAGTGCGAATAGTTCTGGCGGTCCACGCCGTTGTGCTGGTTCGGCGTCGCGCTGAGCTGGTAGGTGGACGACTGGGTGATGACGCGCACCACGGCCTTGAGGTCAATTTTCTTGTTCTCCGCCTGCGCCACGCCGCGCTTGTGGAAGATCACGTCCTCGCCCGCCGTGGCCGTGGGCTTGCGCCCGATCTGGCTGAAGAATGCCGACATGCTGTAATAATCATGCTGGCTCCAGCGCTCGAACGGATGGTGATGGCATTGGGCGCACTGCATCCGCACGCCCAGGAAAAGTTGCGCCACATCCTCGATCTGCTCGGTCGGCTGCTTCACGCGCTTGTACCAGGCCACCGGGGGATTGCCCTCGATAGTGCCGGTGGCCGCGAGGAGCTGCCGCACCAACTGGTCATAGGGCTTGTTGGCCAGCAGGCTGTCGCGCACCCAGGAGTGGAAAGCGAAGTTCGCGGTGATGTCGCTCGCGCCGTCGCGCTTGTTCTTGAGCAGCGCCGTCCATTTGTTGGCGAAGTAATCCGCGTAGTCCGGGCTCGAGAGCAGGGCATCCACCAGCTTGTCGCGCTTCGCCGGGTCCTTGCTCGCCAGGAACACCTCCGCTTCGGCCGCCGAGGGCAGGCGGCCCGCGATGTCCAGTGACACGCGGCGAAGGTACGTGGCGTCATCGCACACCGGCGAAGGCGGCACGCCGATGAGTTTCAAGTTCGCAAAAACCAGTTCATCGACGAAGTTCTTGTTCGGCGGCAGATTCTTAACGGGAGCGCCCAAGGGAATGGAGACATTGCACACCGCCGCCAGCCCCTGATAACGCACCATCACGGCAACGTTGCCGGGGATGTCGCTGATCTTCACCCGGCCGGTCTCGGAAGCTTCGGCCATTGCGCGGTCGTTTGCCTCGTAGAGGGCCACTGGCGTGACATCGCGCGTGCGACCGTCGCTGTAGCGGGCGGTGATCTTGAGCTGCTGTTCGCCCTTCACCTTGATCGTCTTGCGCGGCGGTTGGACGTCGAGCGAGACCAGCTTGGGCGCGGTGTCGCGGTCGAAGATCATGCCCTGCTGGAGCCAGGAACGCAGCAACCGGTACGGCTCGGAACCTTCTTCGAGCCGTTGCCCACCGCCGTGGGCCACGCGGTTCACGGCCTTCCTCAGCAACAAGCTCTGGTCCGGCGAGGCCGCGAACACCCGGCGTCCGTGCGATTCCTTCACCAGATGTTCGTAATCCTCCTGCGGCTCGAACCCGAGCAACGAAAGCTGGAAGCCGTTCTGTCCCTGACCCGCCTTGGCATGGCAGGCTCCGGAATTGCACCCCGCCTTCGTCAGCACCGGCACCACATCATTGACGAAACTGACCGGACGCAGTCTCTCAGCGGCGAAGACCGGCAGCGCCAGCAGCAGGCCCGCCAGCCACGCCGGCCGGCCGCGCCGGACAGCGAGGGCGAAAACGGGCCGTAACGGGTTGATATGCACATAGGTCTGATTGCCGGGCGAAAGGAATTCTTCAATTGGAGTGTGGGTTTGAATGTTTTTCAGGCAGTTACCCTCTCAAACCCGCCGAGCGATACCGTTAATTCCGATTCCAACCCTGTTTGATCACTGCCACGAAGGCACCCCGTTAGCGGACGCATCTTGGCACAGCCCCCGAGGAGCGAGATTTTCCGGAGCGCGGCTGTGTCGCGGAGACCAGCCGCAGCGGCTGCCCTGACAGGAATTGTTCCGACGTTGCGCCACGGCTCACCATTCCGACGTTGCTGCGGCTGATCCCGCTCCCAGCGGGACACAGCCGCGCTCCCAGGGCAGTGGCAAGATGCGCTCCCCGTTAGCCGTGGCGGGCTAAAGCAGTGGCCAGCGCACCGGGCTTTTGGCAGGGTGTGCCGATCACATGAAACACCTTTTCGCGCTCCTCGCCTGGTTGTTGTTCCCGCTCGTCGCACATGCTGCCACGCCGTCAGCGAAACCGGTCAAAGTCTTCCTCTTCGCGGGGCAATCGAACATGGTGGGCTCGGATGCACGGCCGGAGCGGATTGATGAGTTTCCGCTGTTCAAGGGTGTCGGGGCACCCCAGCCCGAGGTCCTCTACACCTATCTCGGGAGCAAGGCCGACAGCGGGTTCAAGGGCTGGGAACCCTTGCGTCCGCTCCAGTCCTTTGGCGCGGAGCTGACCTTTGCCCGCCGTCTGCGCGCCCAGGACGACGCTCCGCTGGCGATCATCAAATCGGCAATCGGCGGCACCACGGTCGCGTTCGACTGGAATCCCGATGCCCCGGAGCCGGGCCAGAAGCTTTACCCCCGAACCCTCGCCCTGGTCCAAGGTGCGCTGCGCGACTTGGAACAACGCGGCATCCGTTATCAGCTCGAGGCGGTCATCTGGCATCAGGGGGAAAACGACATGCTCGACCGCAAGCTCAACACCAATTACGCCGCCGGCTTCACCAAACTTATCGCGCGGCTGCGGACGGATCTCAAAGCCCCGCAACTCAAATGGTTCATCGGCGAGGTCAGTGAAAAGGGCATCTGGGGCATGGACAACCGGCATAACCTCGCGATCCTGCGCGAGCAGCAGGACCAGGTGCTGGCGGCGGACCCGCTGCTGCGCTGGGTGCCGACGTCGCACCTGGCCTTCGAGGTCATGAACCATGGCCAGCCGCACTATCACTTCGGCACGCAAGGCCAGCTCCAGATGGGCGAGGCCTTCGCCGCCGCGTATCTCAAGGAAATCGGCAAACCGTTGGCCCCGCCGGACCGTTCGTTCAAGGACCGCCTGCCCGTTGCGAAGGGGGCGCGCGTCCGCCTGTTCGTGCTCGCGGGCCAGCGCAACATGGAGGGCGAAGATGCGTTTGCCTCGCAGATTCCGCAAGCCGACGGGTTTGCCGCGCTCGCGCAAGCCCAGAAGGATGTCTTCTACCGCTACTCGCTCGGCGGCGGAGTCAAAACTTCCACCGGCTGGGAACCGCTCGGCCCGGTGGATTACCTCGACAACTTTGGACCGGAACTCAGTTTCGGAGCGCGGTTGCGGAAGTCACTGGAGGCCCGGGACGGGATCGCCATCGTGAAGTTCACCCACAGCGGCGCGCAGTCGCCCGACTGGTCGCCCCGGGGTTCGCCGGAGGCCCGGCGCAACCTCTATCCCAAGTTCATCGCCTTCGTCCGCGACGCCAAGGCCGATCTGGTCCGGCAGGGTTACGATTGCACGGTGGAAGGGGTTTTCTGGCACACCGGCGAAAACGACACCTTCTTCGGCCCCTACCAGCGCAACTACGCCGCCGCGATGAAGGAGCTGATCGCCCAGACGCGGCTCGATCTCCAGCAGCCCGCCCTGCCGTGGTTCATCTCCGAGCAGCATCCCAAGGCGATCTGGCGCAACATGGAAGCGGTCAACACGGCCTTGAAGACGATGGCTCAAGCCGAGCCGAAGGTGTTCGTCATCCCGACGGCACAACTACCCCACGAGCGACTGCACTTCGGCACGCGCGGGACGTTGTTGTTGGGAGAGGAACTGGCGCAGGCGTATTTGAAGTCGCGGTAGTAACTGTCAGGACGCAAAACCGCGAAAACGTAAACATGGTGGAACTGGGATGCCGCGCTACCGGAGCCCGCAGCCGGAGGGGCTGCGCTCCGGGCTCGGAGAAGAAGAATGGCGACCCTACGGGGATTCGAACCCCGGTTACTGCCGTGAAAGGGCGGTGTCCTAACCGCTGGACGATAGGGTCGGCCTCGGACGGTGGTAATTAAGCCTGTGGACGCAGGGGCTTGTCACGCCAAAATTCCATTTGATCGCTCAAAGTGGATGTTGGGCGAAGGTGTACTCCGTCACCGGGCGGCCCCCGATGAGGTGTTCCTGCACGATCCGCTCGAGCACTGCCGGGGTGCAGGAGTGGTACCAGATGCCCTCGGGATACACGACGGCGATGGGGCCGCGCGTGCAGATTTGCAGGCAGTTGGCCTTGGTGCGATAGACGAGCGCCTGTGGGCCGACGAGGTTCAATTCCTTGAGGCGGCGCTTGAGAAATTCCCATGCCTCCAAGCTGGCCTCGCGCGGGCTGCACTTGGGTTTGGTGGGATCGGCGCAGAGGAAGATGTGACGGTGGAAATTGCCCACCCCCAGTTCGGCGGCGACCCGTTGCAGCTCGGTTTGCAGAACGTCAGTCATGCTGGACGGTCCCGGCCCAATCCAAGGGACTTGGGGGTGATGAGAAATTTCAGCACGCCCCGGCGTTGGTCGGTGGTTTTGATGCAGGCCACGGCCCCTTTGGCCAGTTCGAGGGACACCGCGTTTTTGAGTTCCAACATTCGCCGCACATGGGCGCTCAGTGATGGCTCGTGGCCTACGAGCAGGACGTGGCCCTCCTTCGGCAACGCTTCGAGCCATTGGGCGAACGCGGCCGGACTGGTATCGTTCAGCAGGGCTTCGGTCACCTGGGGCTCGATGCGTTCGCCTTGGTTGGTAATGGTGCAGACAGCCTCAATGGTCTGCCGGGCGCGGACCAGCGGGCTGGTGAAGGCGAGGTCGAACTGCACGCCCGCACGGCGCAGGAAGCGCGCGAGCTTGCGGGCCTGGCGCCGGCCGCCGGGGGAGAGCGGACGCGCGGCATCAACCGGGCCGTCCAACGCGGCGGCGTGGCGCAGGAAATAAACCTTCATCAGCTCAGTTTACGGTTCGAAGACAATACGGCTGAAGGCCTGCGGCGCGAAGTCCGTCCGGCCGAAGCTGCCGCTGCGGGCCGTGACCGTCTTTTCCGTCCAGCCCTCCAACGCCAGGGTAAGCCGACCGCGCCCGGCAAAATAGATCCGCGCAGCTCCGGCCTGGGCTGGCACCGGCTGGTTCTTCTCAGTCGCGAAATCCACCTGCGCAATGCGCGCCAGAGGCACCTCGACAGGGCGATCGGCGGTCGTGAACGTGAGCCGCCCGTCCTGAAAGCTCTTGGCGGTGCCGGCGAGGGTGTCGCGATTGACCAGCCGGCAGACATCGTCTTTCACGTTCGCCGCCAACGGCGCGGCTGGTTCTTCGAGCCGGCCATCCCATTCGGTGACGCGTAGATTGGACAGGCGGATCGGACCCTGACCTTGATGCACGAGCCGGATGCCGGTGCCGTCACCGCCAAAGCCAGCGGGGTCGTGCCATTGTTTTGCCATTACACCGTTGAGAAACAGCGTGATGGTCTTCTGTTCGCGGCTGCACTTGATCGCGATGCGGGCCTGGTTGGTTTGCTGGAGCATCGGGATCACTGCCATGCCGGCCTGCCGGGCACCTTCCTGGTGTTTTACATGCAGCAACTGCGTGGAGTAGCTGTTCAACTGGAGGCTGTAGAACGGGCAGAAGGGCGCTTCGTCCGCCGTTTGGGCCAGGCGCACGGGCTGGAGCGAATCCGTAAACAGCGCCACCGCCAACGCAAAGCTGCCGCGCCACGCCAGGTCAAATTCCAGGCTCGCACTGGGCGGAAGTTTCACGTCGCGCGCGATGGAAGCCGGTTGCCCGGCGACGAACGCGCCGTTTTGATACTGCCACTGGCTTGGTACGGCTCCGACCAGCACGGACTTGCCCATGGTCCAGCCGTCCAACCCGGTCGGGCCCTCGAACACCACCTGCGGCGCGAGGCCCAGCGGGCGCAGGCTGGCCACCTGTCCGCGCGGCAAGTTCAACGTGCCCGCATACCAGGTCGCGAGGACGACCTGACGTTCGTCGAGCGAGATCAGATTGCCGGCCAGTTCGTCGCCGTTGGTGAGCCGTGCGAGGCAATACGCGGGCGAGGAGGTGGCGGGTTGCGGCGCGGAACCGAGCTGGACTTCCGTTATGGCCTGCGTTTGGAAATCGATGGCCGCCACCGAGTCCGGGTGCCGCCAGCGCAGATTGTTGGTGGGGGTGATGGACTCCAAATGGCCGAGCAGCATGTCCCCGTTGCGGAAGTAAATCGTTTGCGGCGTGGCCGCCACGGCGGCGTACGCGAGCGTAAACCACAGCGCGAGGGCAGTGCGCAGTCCGGACGGTCGGGGAAGTGAAACAGCGCAGTTCATCGTTCAAAAAGCGATTGCCCCTCCGCGCCCAGGAACGGGAGGTCAAGCGTGGTCGGTTCACGGTCAGGGTTGAACCGAAGCTGCCGGACCCAGCGGGTTTCCAACTGCAGCGGGCCAAAATGGGGATTCACCCCGGCCAGGGTCTGGTTGGCCCACCGGGGCTGGGCCAGCGCGAGCACCTCGCCACTGCTCAGGCGGGCGTGCAGTTCACCGGCCGGCCGGTTGGTCATCGCCCCTGCGGTGGGAGCGGCGAAAATGACGTGCGTCACGCGGGCAAGGGGAATCTCGATCTTGCCGGCGGCGGCCGCCGTCAACGTCAGTTTGCCGTCCCGGATGCTCTCGACCTGGCCGGTGGCCCGGTCCTGGTTGGCAAGGCGCACGAGATGGCCGGTGAAATTCGTCGCGACCGGTTCGGGTTCGATGGCCCGGCCATCCCAGGCCGTGACCTTGATGGCGCTGAACTGGATGCCGTTGTTCAACGTAAAGAAGGAAAGGCCCGAACCGGGAACCGCGGGCGCGCGCGGGGCAGCGGCCGGCGGGGCATTCGGGTCGCCCGCCGGTTGTCGTTGCATCGCCGGGTCATGCCATTGCTGGACCACGTTGCCGTCCACAAGCAGCATCAGCGAGCCGGCCAGCAAATCGGCCCGGACTTCCACATGCAGCTTTTTTCCCGGCAAGGCCACTGGGATCTGCGCCTGGCCGAGGTGCTGCATGCCGAAGTTGCCCTGCCCGCGCATCAGGTTCACGTAGCCAAGGCCGAGGTTGAACTGGTAGCCGGTGCTCGCGAAGTTGAAGCGTTCGACGGCATCCGTGTAGAGGCTGAGGTAGAAGTTCAGCGTCCCGTTGCCGCCCACGTCGAACTCCACCCGTGACTGGGGCGGCAGCTTGAGGTCGCGGCCCATGAAGGCGTTCGCCGTGGCGGTCAGTACGCCGTCGCGGAGCTGCCAGGCGGTCGGAGTGGGGCCGGTGGCCCAGCCGGACAGATCGTTCGGCCCTTCGTAGAGCGTGGCAAATCCCCGCGCCAGGAACGCGATGGACTGCACCCCGTCCCGCGGGGCGCGGAGTTTGCCGGCGAACCAGGTCTCCAGCTCAATCTGCTGCGCATCGAGTGACAAAAGGTTGCCGGTCATCTCGTCACCATTGACGAAACGGAAGCGGCACGTGTGATGAGCACTCGCCTGGGCCGGAGGTGGCGCGGTCTGGGCGAAACGGATCAGATGCGCGTTGCGGGTGAGGAATTCCAATGGCGTGCCGGACGCCACATGATTCCAGCGCACCCCCTTCTGCGGATCAATGCCGGCCAGCGAGCCGTGCAGTTGCGAGCCGTCCAGCAACTGGAAGACATCCACCGCCGGTTGACCCAACGCGGGCAGAGCCAAGGCAAGGCACGTCCCAAGTACGGCCATGAGCCGGTGGACTGAATACTGAATACTGAATACTGAATACTGAATCACGGGCGAGTAGATAGAGCGTCGCCGGGCCAGTTCAATTCATCCGGCCCCGTGCGTGGCATCGCCGGATTGAACCGCAGTTTGCGCACGGAATCGGACGACAACTGCAAACGGCCAAACACGGGACTGACGGCGGAGATCCGGCCAGCCTCCCATTTTTCGAGGACCAGCGTAAGGCGTTCGCTCCGGTGAAGTGAAAGTTGCACGCCGGTATTCTCGGCGAGTGGCGGCGTATTTTCGATCGGAAACGTGATGGAGGCGACCCGGCTGACGGGGATTTCCAGGCGCCGCTCGGCGACGCCCAGGACGAGCTTGCCCTCGCGGATGGCGTACAGCGTGCCGGTGGCGCGGTCCTGATTGGCAAAGCGCACCTCCGCCTCCTTCTGGTCCGGCTCGCGCTCGGGCTCACCGTGAATGCCGTTCCACGGGGTGATGCTCAGGTTGCTGATGCGGATGCGGGAGTTGGAATTGTAATTGTAGAACACCAGGCCGGTACCGTTGCCGGGACGACCGAGGGTCTTCCACTCGGTGATTTTCTCGCCGTCAGCCAGGAGGATCGCCGATTCCTTCTCCGTATCGAGCAGAAAACTCAGGCGCACGCTGTTTTTCGTCTGCATCTGCGGGATGCGGCTGGAGCTGATGTTCACGGCCCCCGCGCCGCCACGCCGCATGGGATAAACGTAGCCGCTGCCGGAAACGTAAAACTGCCAGCCATCACTGTAGTCGAATTGATCCGGGCTGCGCGTGAAGAAGGAGAACCGGAAATAAGGCTGGCCGCGCCATCCCATGTCGAATTCCACGCGCGCCTTGGTGGGCAGATTGCATTCACGTCCGAGGGTGCCGGTGCCGGTTGAGTAAAACGCGCCATCGCGGAACGTCCACGCGGGACCGGTGGCGGCGCGGGGTGGCGCACCATCGCCACCGAGCATCATCTGGAGGTTGTTCGCCAACAGCGGTTGATCGAGTCGCACCGGCGGGGCCAGTGCCGGCACGAGCCGCCCGGCCAGCAGGGTCGCCTCGGCCCGCACACGTTCCTTGAAGGCGGCCTGCTTCTCCTTGTCCGCCTCGAGTTCGGCGGGCTTGGCGAAGTCCCCGATCCAGCGTTCCTCGGCCTTCAGTGAGGCCACTCCGCCTTCCACGGCGGCTTTCACAAGGTCGGATTTGAGGAATGCCTCGGCGGTCTCGGCCTTCATCGCGTCGGTCATCATCTGCAAGACCGGGACGAGGCCGGGGGCATTGCGCGGTGGCTCGTGGGCAGCGACAGGGGCTGCTTCCGGGGCGGGCTGTTCGCCGAAGGGGGCAGCACGTCCCAGCAGCCGTCGGCCAAGCAGGTCAGTCTCTGCGCGCAGCATCGCCTGGAACCGCGCGGTTTTCACCGCGTCGTTCTGCCAGTCCACCGGCTTCTCGAACTCGGCAAACCACCGGTCCTGCGCCGCCCGCGAAGTCTGCTTCTCCGCCAGCGCGGTGGTGATGAGGTCGGATTTCAGGAACTCCGCGACGGTCGTCGCCTTTTCGGCGGCCTCGGTAAGTTTTGTGACTTCGGCTTCCGTGAAGGTCTTGCGGGCCGGACCACCGGGGATCGGCATCGGCAGATTTCCCGGCGCAACTTCCAAGGGGCTCGGTTTCACTGGACTCGCTGGTTGCGGTCGAGCGGCGGTCCTTTGCCCATCTTGCATGGCCAGCTCCCAGCCGACGATGTGTTCCACCAGCTGCTTTTCACCCGCGCGTTCGAGCCGGGTCACCAGGCTGTTCACCAGCTCTTTGGTTCGTCGTTCCGCCGGGGTTTTGGCTGAAGTCGTGCGGGCAGGCTTCTCCTCGGGCTTGGTTGGGTTCTTGTCCGGTTCCGTCGGGGCAGCTTTAGCCGCCTCCGCTTCCACTTCCTTAAGCCGCTTCTCCAACGCCTGCTTCACGACGGGAGAGACATTCTCGCCGAGACTGGCAAGCTCCGCTTTGAGCTGGCGGATGAGTTCCTGCGGAGTGGGTACGGCTTGGGCAGCGGGTTTGGCCTCCTCCTTGGCGGCGAGTACCTCGACACTTTTCAGCGCCCGCTCAACCGTCTCCTTCACCACCGGTGTCGCACGTTCACCGAGCTGATTGAGCTGGTCTTTGAGCTTCGCGACCAGTTCGTTGATATTGGGTTTGGGACCAGCCGGGGCGACTCCACGCAACGGCTCGGGCTCGACGATTCGCAGCAGCGGCTGGGCCGGTGGAAAGACCACGCGGCCACCGTTGAACAGCACATTTCCTCCCTCGACCCCCCGGTTTACGAGGCCCGACGACGAACTTACCTTCCACTCATCCGCCGCTTGCGGCCCCTCGTAAAGGGTGGCCTGATTCGTGCCCCAAAAAGTCAGGCTGGAAAGCCCGGCACGGCGGCCGCGCAAACGGCCGGCGAACCACGTCTCCACCTCGAACGATGCTTCGTCCAACGTAATGAGGTGGCCGTCCATTTCATCGCCGCTGGAGAACCGCAGCCGGCAGGCCGGCCCGGTGTTGGTGAGCGGGCGCGGCGGGGGGGTGGCCAGCTGGACCACGTTCAAATTGGTGGTGCTGAATTCGATGGGCTGCCGGGCATTGGGATGCCGCCAGCGCAGCACTTCGCTGTTCAACGACTCGATTTCGCCGCGCAGATACGAACCATCGAGGAAGGAGACGGTGGCGGGCGGAAGGTTCGTCGCAAATCCCAAGCTCCAAGCTCCAAATCCCAAAGAAGCTCCAAACACCAAACCCAAAACCCGACTCGTGGCCGGACGCGGCGCGCGGATTGGAGTTTGGCAGTTGGAGCTTCTTTGGAACTTGGAACTTGGGATTGGGAGCTTCACAGACTAGCGCTCATAAATCGGGAGAAAGCGGTAGTTCAGGGCGAGCGAGAGCAGCGAGGCCGCCGTGCCAAACGAGTTGCCAAACGACCCGTCCCAGCTGCCGTCCTTGTTTTGGGTGCTGGCCAGGGCCCGGATATTGGCGGCATTCCATTTACGCCAGGCGTCGGGCGCGGCGTGGAAGTAAGCCTGCGCGCCGTAGTAAAGGTAGTACTGCTGGTAGTGCGATTCGCCGCCGGCCTGCTGCAGGTATTGCCAGGCGCTCTTGAACTCCGCCGAGTCCTTCTGCTTGGCCAGTGCGAAGACCAGCACGCCGATGGCGCAGCGCGCGGCGTTGGGGCCGCTGGTCCCGGTGTAGCCGTAGCCGCCTTCGGGGGTCTTGCAGCTTTTGAAGTAGTTAAGGCCCTTTTGAATCGCCTCCTCCGGCACCGCAAGGCCGGCATTGCGCGCGGCAAACATCGCGACCATCTGCGCGCCGCTCACCGTGGTGTCCGCATCCGTGCTGTCCGGGGAATACCGCCAGCCGCCCGCCGGGTTGCGGGCCTGCGAGGCGACGATGAGATTGATCGCCCGCTGGAGCGCCGGGCCGATGCGCGCGTCGTCCACTGCGCCGTAGGCTTCCGCGAGCGCGAGGGTGGCGAAGCCGTGGTTGTACATGGAGTTGCCGATGTAGCCGGTCTCCTTGCTCTGGATGGTGACAATGGCGCCCAAGCCGCGCTTGATCGCGGCGGAATAAGGCCCGACGTTCGGATCGTCACCATGCGCGAGCATCGACACGACGCACAGGCCGATGACGCCTGGCTGCCGGCCGTAAACGTCCGGCCAGCCGCCCTCCGCGGCCTGGTTCTTCACCAGGTACTGCAAGCCCTTCACGTACATCGGGTCGATCGCAGCGGGGCTGGCGTCGGATTTCTCGATGAACAACTGCTGGGCGGAAGCGCGCGGGGTAAAATCCCAAATCCCAAATCCCAAGCTCCAAAGCAGTACCAAGCGCCAAGCGCCCACCTTGAACCTGAAACCTTGAACCTGAAACCTTTTCACGGTTTCGCCTCCACCGCTTTGAAATAATTCTCGAGCGCCTCGCGGAATTCCGCCGGGACCTGGCGCGTGATCCCGCTGCCTTTGCCGGTGCGCCGGGCGGCGGCTTCGGCTCCGCGCGCATCACCGAAGGAGCCGGGGCTGGCTTTGTCAGTGGTGCCACCATTCGCATTCTGGCCCGGCTGCTGGCCGGGTTTCATGCCGATCTGCTGCTCCTGCTTCGCCATCTGCATCATCATCTCGGCCTCCTGCTGCGCCTGCTGCTGTTGTTGCGGATCGCCCTTGGGCTTCTGCCGCTTGGCCTGTTCGTTGATGAAATTGATCAGGTCGCTCAGGTGCGCGAGGGCGGCGGTCTCGGGCTTCTGCGCCGGCTCCCCGGTAAGCTTGTCAAAGAGCGCCGACCCTGCGTCGCGCATCCCATCCTGCGTATCGAGCAGGAAGTCGCGCGCGTCCTCGAGTTCGCTGCTCATCTGCAATTTCGTCAGATCGCCGCGCAACGTCCGTTGCTGCTCGGCCACCTTCAATGCGCCCTCGGCATGACGCGTGTTGCGTGCCTTTTCCTCCTCCAGCAGCGTGGTCTGCTGCAACACCCGGGCTTCGCCCGCGCGCAGGCGGATGGCGGCCATCAACATCTTGAGCCACTTGTCTTCCTTGGGCTGGCCCTTGCCGTCACCGCCGCCTTCGCTCTCCTCTTCGGGGGGTTCCAGCTTCTTGGCCCAGTCGGCAAAGCGCTTGTTCCACGTGGTCAGGTTGCCCATCGCATCCATGGAGATGTTCGCATCGATCAGCCCGCGCACGCGGTCCAACTCGGTGGGCGTGTTGAACTGCTTCATGTCTTTCGCCACCTCACCGTAATTCGCGCGCTGCGTGCGGTCGAAGAAGCGGCTCATCTCGGCCACGACCTTCTCGGCCTCGGCCTTCACGTTCGCCTGATCACCGGCCAGCGAGGTGTTGATCTTCTTGAACCGCTCCGGCAGCTCGCGGGGCAGCAGGCCGATGGTGTCACCGACCACCTTTCCGAGCTGGTTGCCAATGCCCTGCTCCGATTCGGAAAGTTTCTTCAACCGTTGCGACAAGGTGAGCGCCTGCAAGTTGTCCAGGCCGTCGTTCATCTTCTTCTGGAGCGCCTGCAGCTTGTCCAACGCCTTCTCCTCGGACTCACGGGCCTTGGTTGTCTCCTGCGCCCGCTTGTCACCCGCGTTGCTCTCCTGCGCCTTCTGCAACGACTGCTGCGCGTCCTTCATGTCGCCCTGCGCGAGTGATTTCATCTGCGACAGGTTCTGCGTCCATTCGCGCAAGGTCTGCTGGGTGAGCGTCGGGTTGCGCATCGCCTCGCGGACGATGTCCTGACCCTGTTGCGCGATGCGTTCGAGCTGGGCGGCGTTGCGGGCCTGTTCGTCGGCCTGCTCGCCGGCCTTCTTGGCGGCTTCGTCGGACTTGAGCTTGTCTTCCGGCAGGCCCATGAGTTCGCGCGTGGCGGCGGCAATGGATTCCTCCTTGCGGGTGACTTCCTCGACCTGGGCGAAGAGCTGGTCCAACTGCTGACGCACCAGCTCCGCGTGCTTGGCGAGGCCGACGATGTTGATGCGATGCGCGGTAGATTCCGCCGGCTCGCGGCCGGGCAGGAAGTCCGTGGCCAGGCCGCGAACTTCCACCACCGAGTCCGCCGGGATGCGCATCACGGTGGGGCTGAAGAGGAACGTGTTGGTGAAGCGCCGGTCCTGCGCGCCGACGGCGGACTTCTTGAACTGCGCAATGGCCGGCGTGTTCGTCGGGTCGAGGGATGAAACGATTTCCGTGCCGACGAGTGCCTCGCGCACGCCGAAGTCGTCCACGGCGGTGAGCTTCAGTTGCAGCACGTCGGTTTCGAGGATGGAAAGTTCGAGCGGCAGATCGCCGAGATCCACGCGCGGCGCGGCGTCCTTTATGGGACGCAGCGCGAGCAGCCACGGGGCGACGGGCTTCAGGCCAAATTCATCCCGCCAGTCGAAGGTGGCCTGGGCCGAGGCATCGAGCTTCAGCGAGCCGCTGTTGAACTTGTCGCCGGTCAACAGGAGCGACACCGGCTCGGTCTTGTCCACGGTCACCTCGGCGGAGGCGAGTGTGCGGGTGGCCGTGCCGTTGAGCGTGACCTGGCTGCCTTCGAGCACGGGCAGCGTGGCGTTTTGCACGATCTGGTTCGTCGGCGGGTACTGGAGATAGGCCGGGAGCACCACGATCGCGGCGAGCTGCTTGAGCGCGGGCCGGTGCATCGGGCGCACCGCGATGGTGTACGTCGCGTCGCCGAGCCGGACGCGCAGCGAGCCATCCTGCGTCTGGCCGGGGATGGTGAGCTTCACCGTGCCGTTTTGGACCGGCGCGGAAAGTTTCGTCTGCAACTCGAACCGGCTGCTGGCGCTCGCGGGCTTCCAGAACGAGCGATAATTCACCTTCGCGACGATGTCGAACGCTTCGCCGTGGGGCACGACCAGTTGGGCCGGCAGATTCTCCAGCGCCACAAAGGTGTAGCGGGGAATCCCCGCGACCGGGACGGCCCAGCGTTGCAGCGCGTTCCAGCCCGCCGCTGGCGCGATGCCGAACGCGAAGGCCACCGGGACCAGCACGGCGGTCAAGGCAAACGCCGCGAGCCGGGCGGGACGTCCGTTTACCACGGAACAGAAATCATGTTTCGCCGCGTCGGCTGAGACCTGGCGGATGGCTGCGCGGCACAGGGCGAGGGACATGTTTTGCGGACGCTGTTTCTCCTCCGCCAGTTCCACGATGCCCAGCAACCGGTCGCCCAGCCGCCGGTGTCCGCGTTGCACGACATTTGACAAGGCCCGCAGGTCCCGCCGTTGCCAGACCCAGCTCCGGCACCATCCCACGGCATACCACGCCGCACCTCCGACGCCCGCCACCAGCAAGGTCGTGCGCAGCACCATGGGCGTGTCGCCCACGCGGTCACAGAGGAACAGTCCCGCGTACGAAGCGGCCAGCGCCGCCACTCCGCCGCACACGGCATGGGTGGTCTCGGTCCGCCACAACGCCCGCTCCAGCGCGGTGAATTGCGCGCGCAACGTGTCCGGCAGGCTGATGCGGGTTTCGTTTGGCATTGGAACTACCGACGGACTTTAGCACTCCCGTGCTCCGTCACAATCCCCAAGTTCCCTGAGATTTCCGGTCGCCGCCTCTTATCGAGGGCTTGGCAAGCTCGCACTCCGGGACTACTTTTTCAACGTGAACTATCAGAACGTCATCACCTTGGAACCGGGCAAGCGCGGGGGCCGTCCGTGCGTCCGGGGGATGCGGATCACCGTGGCGGATGTGCTGGGCTGGCTGGCCAGCGGCATGACGCACGCGGAGATTCTGGCGGACTTCCCCGAACTGCGGGAGGAAGACATCCGTGCGTGCCTCGCGTATGCCGCTGATCGTGAGCACAAAGCTCATTTGGTAGCTGTCAGGTAATCACATACGGAGGGGTCAGTAGCAGCTAACTACTACCAGCCATGTCCAACCGCTTACGCGCCCTAGTCAATTTCGGGCCAGTTAGTAGCAGCTAACTACTACCGCCATGTCCAACCAAAGATCGCCCCGTGTGAAGCTCCTGTTTGACCAGAACCTCAGCTGCCGATTATGCCAAGAACCGCGGGACTTGTTCCCTAATTCGAACCAAGTTCGACTACTCGGGCTGGATCGGGAAACGACCGCGACATCTGGGCCTACGCAAAAACTCACGATTTCACCATCGTGACACAGGATGCCGATTTTGTTGACCTCTCCATGTTGCATGGTCCGCCACCCAAGGTGATTTGGCTTCGATGCGGCAACCAGCCGACCACCGTTATCCAGAAGTTGCTGCGTCAAAGCCTCACGGACATTGAAACTTTCGGTGCAAACCCGACGGCCGGGTGGTTGGAGATTTATTGAGAAACTCTCGAACTTCGTAACCAGATCATCGCCGCCAGCTTGCGGCTCACTGCGGGGGCAATGGCTCACAACGCGTCCAGAAATTCTTCCAGCGAAACGCCGGCCTGTCGGAGCAGCGTTTGCAATGCCTTGGGGGCGATGGAGGAATGGTTTGGAATCGTCAGTCGCGCCGCGTTACGGCCAAGGGTTTGGGGGACATATTGCCTGTGCTGTGGCGGCAGGCATCCTGCCTGCCGTAGAGGGCGGGCATCTTGCCGCCCGGATTGGAGTGGAAAGTCCTGTAGCGTCGGCTTATTTGCGCGTGATCGGGTGGCCGGACGTCTGGTTCCGCCGGGCTGGAAGCCACGGCTCTACGGCAGGCAAGATGCCTGCCGCCACGGCTGCCATGTTCCAAGCCGGTTCATCACCTTAACCGCCTCAGTATCGGCGATGTCGCGCGGTTCAATATTCCTCGCTCATCTGCTTGTCCCCGTGCTCGGGGTTGGGGACGAGTTTCTGCGCCTTGGGGTGCACCACAAAATCGAGATATTCCAACGGGATTTGCCCGAGCAGGTTTGGGACGTCGTCATCCACCTCCACCACCTCGAAGATGCCCCGCCGGCCCATCAACTCCAACCGCACGGGCTCATACACCGCCCGACGGCGGACGCCGTTGGTGGTTTTGGATTGAATCTCGCTGTCGCGCCCGAGGCCCAGCGCCTTGATGATCCCGGCCTGCAAGTAGAGCCGCGTCGTTCCGGTGTCCACCAGGGCTTCGGTCTCCACCGAGCGAGGGCGGTGCTTCAACACCTTTGCCGCACTTAACACCAAATCGGCTTGGTTGGTCAGTTTCATTTGAACAATGACTTTTCCCATGAACTGAAGATGGCCGACAACCGCAAGCGACTCAAGGGGGAAACCGTCATCCAGACCATGGCAACTAAATCATCCCCGCCAGCTTGCGGCTAACCCAGTAAACGGTCAGCAGGCCGAGGATGCTGCCGGCCCACCAGGGGTCGGCCCAGAGGCGGATGCGTTGCTCCAGGGGCTTCGGCTCCGGGAGCAGGGTGATCTGTTCGATGACCCGGGCCAGCTCGGCCGTGGAGCCGACGCCCCCCCCGGTGAGCGAGGCCAGTTCGCGCAGGACGGTGAAGTTCGCCGGCTGGCCGACTTTTTCGCGCACGGGTTGGGACACCGGGATTTCCACTTCGAGCTTGCGGCCGGCGGCATCGGCGGTGAGCAGGATTTTGTGCGGTCCACCCTGCCGGGGCACGAAGCTGGACTTGAACACGCCCCAGCCGCCATCGAGCGAGGCGAAGTCGAGCTGCTCCGTGCGACCGCCCGGCGTGGTGATCTTGCCGTCCACTTTGCCCTTCTCCATCGGGAATCCGCTGGCATCCAGTACGGTGGCCTGGAGGAACACGGTGTCGCCGGCGTTCGGTGACTCGGGGCTGAAGGTGAGCCGCACGCCCGCGCGTTCGGCGAGGTGCCGTTGATGCGACATCCAGCGCACGACCTGGCTCCAGAACCGGTAATGCCACTTGTCCTCCACACCGCGCCGCCAGCGCCAGGCGCTGTCCGTGCCCATGAAGAGCACCTTGCCGCTGCCGGCGGGGCGCGTGACCAGGAGCGGCACGCGGCCCCACGCGTTGCGCATCGAGGCATGGACGGCGAGCACTTCACTGCCGGGGCGGCTCTTCTCCACGGCGGCGCTCCAGTAGAAGCCGGGCAGGTTCTTCCAGATGTCGTCGTTGCGGTTTTCGTCGCCATCGAAGCGCGTGAGCAGATGGCCCTTGCCGACGCTGGAGAGCAGCAGCGGCACTTCGTTTTGCAACGCCACGCCGTCGGGGCGTTTGTCGTCCAACTGCACGGGCATCAGGTCGGCGAGCGGGCCGTTGAGCAGGGACATCTGCCGTCCGCGCCGGCCCGGCAGGAAGACGAGGCCGCTGCCCTGCTGCTCGACCAGGCCGCGAATGAGCGCGAGGTCCGTCTCCTTCAGCTCGCCTTCGCCGACGCCTACATCGCCCAGAAAAATCACGTCGTAGCGTTGCAGCTGCTCCTTCGTTCCGGGGAAGGAGCTGAGGTAATTGCGACCGCCGCCGAGGCCGAGGGACGGATGAAACAGCACGCAATGCGATTCGACGCCGGGATCGCGTTCGAGGGCGTTGCGGAGGTAGCGGTATTCCCAGCGCGGCAGCGAGTCCACCACGAGCACCTTGAGGGTCTCCGAGCGTACGGCGATGCGGAATTGCTGGGCGTTGTTATCCGTCAACGCCTCGTCCGCCTCGGGTGGCAGGCGCAGCGTGATGGTCTGTTCGCCGACGTTGCGCGGCGACCACACGATGGCGTCCTGCAACTGCCCGCCCGCCGGGATGGTGATGTCCTTCTTCACTTCCTCGCCGTCGCCGGCATCGATGATGAGCTGGGTCTTCACCTCGCGCGGCAGATGGCTGGCGATGCGGAACGGAATGGAAATTTGTTCCCCGATGAGCCCGTAACTCGGCACCGAGGCGCGTTCCAAAATCAAGTCCGGCAGCGGCTGCTCCGCGCCCACGCCCACGGCGAAAACCGGGGTGTCCGTCTCGCGGAACCGGGCGGCGGCGAGCAGCGGCGGCTTGCCCTGGTTCCAGTCACCATCCGTCAGCACCAGTACGGCACGGAGGTTTTTGTGGCGCTGGAGCGAGGCCTCCAACGCTGCGCTGAGATCGGTGCCGGCCTCGGCCTGCACGTTGACGTTCGTGTCCGTCGGCGGCGCGGCAAAGTCCTCGACGATGACCTTGCCGGACTTTTCGAGCGGCTTCCAAAAGTTTGCCGCGCGCCGCGCCGTGAGCCACTCGGCGCGCGTGAGCACGTTCGAGCCGCCCCGCACGTCCCGCGTAGCCATGCTCCCGGAGGCATCCAGCAGCACGGCGATCTGCGGTGACTCCTTGCGCTCGATGCGGCGCACCAGTTCGGGCCGGAAGAGCGTGAAAACCAGCAGCGTCATGATGAGCAGCCGCAGCGACTCCATGAACAAAGCCGCCTTCCCGCCGCGCCGGGTGGCATTCTGCCAGCACAGCCACGCCGCGCCGCCCCACACGGCAGCGCCGAGCAGGATGAGCAAAGGTGAGGAGGCGAAGGACCAGGTGGTCAAGCCATGTCCTCCGTGGTAGGTGCCGACGTGAGGAGGCTCTGGCTAATGCGGAATGCGGAATGCGGAATGCGGAATCCAGACGGACAGGCTGTCCGTTGTCTCCTGCGGGGTGCAGGCACTTGATGAAGTGGGTAATCCACGCTGTCTGCTCTGGTCACTTGCAAGTCGCAGTTCGGGTCTTGGTCACGGGAGAGTTGTCCGCGAAGCCGGGGGCGAAGTCAATTCAGCCATCTGACTACGAGGCCAGGCTGAACTTCCAGAAACGCACCTGCCTGATTCTCGGCTTGGCACTGTGCGCGGGGTTTGGTTGACTCCGCGCACACATGAATCGGCGGCTATGCATCGCGGTGTGGGTGGCGGGGCTGTTTCTGACCCTCGGCGTGGCCCGGGCGGCGGAGACGCCAGGGAGTTATCAAATCGAGCCGTTGTCCAAGGAAGGCTCCCAGTCCTTTGACTTGAAGACGGGCGTGATGAAGGCCGAGGGCGGCGTGCGGGTCCGTTATGAAACCGCCAAGGGCAAGGAAGTGGAACTAACCGCCAACCGCGTGCAGCTCAACCAGGCGACGGGCGACGCGCTGGCGGAGGGAGCCGTCTTCCTGCGCGGGGACGGGCACATCTGGCGGAGTGAGCGGCTCGAGTACAACTTCAAGACGAAGGTGCTGAAGGGGGAGGAATTCCGGACCGGATCGGGAAACCATTTCCTCGCCGGGATGAATCTGGAGGAGGACAAAAAGACCAGCACGCTCATGGCGACGAATGCGTTCGTTACCACGGACGACCTGGGCGAACCGGGACACCGGATTCGCTGCCGCCGGCTGACACTCATTCCGGGGAAGAGCTTTGTGGCGGAGGAGTGCACGCTCTACATCGGGGATGTGCCGGTCATGTACTGGCCGAAATACTCACGGGATCTCGCGTCACACGGGGACTACTGGGTGCTTACCCCGGGCTACCGGAGCCTCTACGGACCGTTTGCGCTGGGCACCTATCACCATGTCTTTTCGACCAATTTCAACGCGGACCTGCATCTGGATTACCGCCAGTTGCGGGGCGTGGGCACGGGCACCGACTTCCATTACGACGTGGGCCGCTGGGGACACGGGGATTTCAAATTCTACTACTCGCACGATGACCGGTCGGGCACGAATACCCTGGGCTTTCCCATCGACAGCGACCGGCACTGGATCAACTTTTCACACCTTGTCGAGGTCCGGACCAATTTGACCGTCAAGGCCGTCGTCCGCGAACAAGGTGACCCGTTTGTGGTGCGCGACTTCCGGCTCACGGACTATTACCACAACCCGCAGCCCAGCACCTTCCTGGAGGCGAACCAGCTCTGGTCCAACTGGAGCCTCAACCTGCTGGTCCAGCCGCGCATCAATGACTTCTTCGAGACAGTGGAACGGCTGCCAGATGTGAAGCTCACCGGCCTGCGGCAACAGATCGGGGTCACGCCGCTTTATTATGAGAGCGACAGCACGGTTGGCTACTACCGGCACACCTTCGCCGACAACTTGACCAACAGTTTCGGCGCTGGCCGGGCCGACACCTATCATCAGGTGGTGCTGCCGTGGAACCTGTTCGGCTGGCTGAACGTCACGCCGCGGGTCGGCGGGCGGCTGACCCATTACACCGAGACGGACGGGGCGGGCGCGACCACCACCGAAGCCAACCGGGGCGTGTTCAACACGGGCTGCGAGGTCACCTTCAAGCTGCACCAGACGCTGCCGGACAAGGAAATCCCGTGGCTGCAAGCCAAGGGCATCCGCCACATCATTGAGCCGGGCGTGAATTATGCGTTTGTCCCTTCGCCGAACCGGCTGCCGACGACGCTGCCGCAGTTTGACGGCGAACAGGCCAGCCTGCGCCTGCTGCCCATTGATTTCCCCGACTACAACGCGATTGACTCGGTGGACAGCGAAAACGTCTTCCGCTTCAGCCTCCAGAACACCGTCCAAACCAAGCGCAATGACCGGATCGATACCCTGCTCAAGTGGGCGCTCTACACGGACTGGCGCGTGAAACCCCGGGCCGGCCAGGGGACTTTCTCCGATGGCTTTTCCGATCTGGACTTCAAGCCGCGCGACTGGCTCACGCTCTCCTCGGAAACGCGCTATAACTTTGACAGCGGCCACTGGCGGGTCGCCGATCATCGGGCGACGTTTACGCCCGGCGATGACTGGAGCCTGTCGCTCGGTCACCGGTACGTACGCACCGATCCCACGTTCCTGCCCGGACTGGGTAACAACCTCATCACCACGGGTTTCCATTTGCGCATCAACGAAAACTACGCCCTGCGCACCCGGCATTTCTTCGAGGCGCGCAACGGCCGGATGGAAGAGCAGTACTACACCCTCTACCGGGACTTCCGGAGCTGGGTCGGCGCCTTTACCGTGCGCATTCGGGACCTGGGCAACGGGGTGCACGATTACACCGTCGGCTTCACCTTCAACCTCAAGGCCTTTCCGCGCTACAAGCTGGATCAGGATCGGGAGACGCCCACGATGCTGTTTGGGGGCTAACCGTGACGGAATAATGACTGTTCAAAAAATATTGAACAGTCGGGCGAATTGTGGTTAAGTGCCCGGCAATTGTTGATGGCACTCCACCTCGAAGCCCGTCCGTCCCGTCTGCCCAGCGCCCCCCCGTTGGCGGGTCTTTCGCCGTTGGAGACTGAGGCGGTCGAACTCTTTGTTGGTCTGGCCCAGGTGGTTGGCTTGCCCAAGTCGATCGGCCAGATTTACGGTTTGCTTTACATTTCCGCCACCCCCTTGAGCTTGGATGATATCACCCGGCGGCTGGACATCAGCAAGGGTTCCGCCAGTCAGGGGCTGAAGTTCCTGCGCACGACGGGGGCCGTCCGGCTGGGCGATGAAAACGGGTCGCGCTGCGACCGTTATCAGGCAGAAACCGGGCTGCGCACCCTGGCCACCGGTTTCTTGAAGGAACAGATCGAACCGCGTCTGAGCAATGGCAGTGACCGGCTGGCGCGGCTCAAACGACTGGCGGAGATGGTGCCCGCAGAGCAGCGGGAGCACGTCGGCCAACGGGTGAAGCAGCTCGAGTCCTGGCATGGCCGCGCGGCCACCGTCCTGCCCCTGCTGATCCGGTTGCTTGGTAAGTAATGGGCGCCCGGTCCTCCGGGCTCAGTGTTTCCGGCTTTGGTCGCGAAACGAACAATTGAACAGAAAGCGCCACCATGGTCTGGCCGGAAGCCTCCGGCCCGCGACCAAGGGCGGCAGCTTGCCTGTATCAACGGGAACGCTACGGTGACCAGGCTCCTGCCATGAATCCATCCGGCAACCTTTTGCGCGTCCGTAGCGATGCCCCATCCACCTACAGCTGGCAGCACAAGCTGACGCGGGCAGTGTGGGGGGCAGTCTGGCTGGTCCTGTTCCGGCCCACGCCCCGGAACTTCCATGGCTGGCGCAACTTCCTGTTGCGGCTCTTTGGCGCGCGGCTGGCCCGTACAGCGCAGGTGGCCAACAGCGTCGTGGTCTGGGCTCCGTGGAACCTGACCATGGAGGATCATGCCACCATCGGGCCCCATGTGGACTGCTATTGCGTTGCGGCCATCCATGTTGGTGCGCATGCCACGGTGTCCCAATACAGTTACCTGTGCGCGGCGGGGCATGACCCGTTCGACCCCGGTTTCCGTCCCACCATGGCTCCCATCAGCGTGAAGGATCAGGCGTGGGTCGGAGCGGATGTGTTTATCGGTGCGGGAGTTACGGTGGGTCAGGGCGCGGTGGTGGGGGCTCGTTCGAGCGTGTTCGCCGATGTGCCGCCGTGGACCATCAGTGCGGGCAATCCTGCCCAGGTGCTTCAAGCCCGGGTGCTGACGGAGGTACGCCCGCATGAGTGAAATCGCCCTCAACCCGGAACTGGTCCGCCAAAACGGCCAGGCGCTGCTCATCCGGCGCGTCGAGCAGACCTTGCTGGACTTGTTTGCCAAGGGCGAATTGTTTGGCACCGTGCACACGTGCATCGGTCAGGAATGGACCGGCGTGGCCCTGGCGGCGTACGCACGGCCAGGGGATGTCTGGTTCAGCAATCACCGTTGTCACGGGCACTATCTGGCGCGCACCAATGACGTGGCCGGGCTGGTGGCGGAAATCATGGGCCGTCAGACCGGGGTCTGCGGTGGCCGGGGCGGCAGCCAGCACCTGTGCCGGGAAGGATTCTTCAGCAACGGCGTTCAAGGCGGGATGACCCCCGTGGCGGCCGGGTACGCGCTCGCGTTGCAGCACGCGGGGAACCGGAACATTGCCGTGGTGTTCATCGGCGACGGCACGCTCGGCGAAGGGGTGCTCTATGAGACCTTCAACATCGCCTCCAAATGGCGGCTTCCGTTGTTGTTCGTGCTGGAGAACAATCATTACGCGCAAAGCACTTCGCAGGCACAGACGCTGGCCGGTGACATCGAGGCCCGGGCGCGGGCCTTTGGATTGGTGAGCGCCCGGACCAATACCGATGAACCGTCTGCCTTGTTGGCCGCCGCCGCGCAGGCCGTTGAGCATGTCCGCGCCGGCGAGGGTCCGTATTTCCTGTGCGTGGACACCTATCGGCTAATGGCTCACTCGAAGGGGGATGACAACCGCGACAAGGCCGAGGTGAGCGCCCGCTGGGAAAGCGACCCGTTGACGAGGTTTCAGCAGGCCAACCCCATCGCAGCAGCCCGTCTGCTGGCCGATTGCGAACAGCGGATCGGTGCGGCCGTGGCAAGCAGCCGGCAGGCACCCTTCGCCGCGCCGCAACCGGCGTCCGTGCCGAGCACGGTCCCGCTGCGATGGGAGCGGGTCGAGTTGCCCGAACTGGACCGGGTTGTGAACCGGATCCACGACGGGCTGCAACAGGGGATGCGTCGCAACGCGCGGACCATCCTGCTTGGGGAGGACATTGAGGGGCCGTATGGCGGGGCCTTCAAGGTCACCAAGAACTTGAGCGTGGAATTTCCGGGGCGCGTGGGCAATCTGCCCATCAGTGAAGCGGCGATCACGGGGTTGGGCAACGGGCTGGCGCTGGCGGGTTGGCGGCCGGTCTGCGAGATCATGTTCGGTGATTTCCTCACCCTCGCAGCGGACCAGCTCATCAACCACGCGGCCAAGTTTCGCTACATGTACGACGACCAAGTGCGCGTGCCGCTGGTCATCCGCACCCCGATGGGCGGCCGCCGCGGCTACGGGGCCACGCACAGCCAGAGCCTGGAGAAGCATTTCCTGGGCATCCCTGACCTGCACGTCGTGGCGCTGCATCACCGGCTGGACCCGGCGGCGGTTTACGAGCAGGTGCTGGCGCGCGAGGATGGGCCTTCCCTGGTCATCGAGAACAAGCTGCTTTACGGCGTGCGTGCTGGTGGGGCGGCTCCGGACGGGTTTGTCTGGGAGCGTACCGGAGACGCGTTGCCCACGATGCGGCTCCGGCCGCTGGGCGTCGTCCCTGACCTCACCATTGTTTGCTACGGCGGCATGTTACCGGAGGTCGAGACCGCGGTGGAGCGGCTCTTTGACGAGCATGAAATCGTGGCCGAGCTGGTCTGCCCGCTGCGGCTGTATCCGCTGGCCTGGGAGCCGTTGGCGGATTCCACGCGGTCCAGCCGGCGGTTGCTTATCGTGGAGGAAGGGCTTGGCTTCGCCGCATTTGGGGCCGAAGTTGCGGCACAGTTGATGGAGAAGGCTCCGACGGCGATCGGGGCACTGGCGCGGGTGGCCGCCCCCGAGCATCCGATTCCCTCCGCCGGTCCGTTGGAGAAGCAACTTCTGCCCGGCGCAGCCCAGGTGGTGGCTGCTGCTTGTGAACTCGTTAAACGGCCGGTGACCCCGGCCCGCTGATCATGTCCGCCCCGGCTTCATTGCCCATGCAGGTGTTTCTCCCCAAGGAGAACAACAACGACGAGTCGGCCCGGCTGCTGGATTGGCGGGTGGCCAGTGGCGAGCGGGTCGAGGCCGGTCAGACGCTGGCGGAGTTTGAGACGAGCAAAGCCACTTTCGAATTGCCGGCCCCGGTCAACTCGCCGATAATGGCAGTCAAGGTCGTCCGCACCGTCGCCGCATTGGTTGAATCAGAATGGCTCACCGAAATTACGTCAAAAACCCTT
>RFSE01000041.1 GCA_009924135.1 Pseudomonadota bacterium
ATGATCATCAGGAACGCAGGAAGGCAGGAAGGGAAGGACTGACACCTCGCTTCGGATTCCTGTCTTCCTGCTTTCCTGATTCATCTGTGTTCCTTCTGTGTTCATCTGTGGCCAAATTATCAGTCGATCGACAGGTGCTCATAAGGATGCAGGTCGAGGAGCGTCGGCTGCCAGCCTTTGAGTTTGGGCGATACGAGGTGCGGGCGGGTGTAAAAGTAGATGGGCAGGATGGGCATCTCGTCCATAAGGATGGTTTCGGCCTTTTGGAAGAGTTCGAGCCGGGCGGCGGTATCGCCGGTGCGGCCAGCTTCGGCGATGAGCCGGTCGTATTCCTTGTTGCCCCAGCCGGTTTCATTCTGGCCGCCGCCGGTCACCCACATGTCGAGGAAGGTGTTCGGGTCCACGTAATCGCCGGTCCAGCCGGCGCGGCAGACCTGGTAGTTGAGCTGGCGCTGCGAGTCCAGATAGACCTTCCACTCCTGGTTGAGCAGCTTCACCTCGATGCCCAGGTTCTTCTTCCACATCTGCTGGATCGCTTCGGCGATGCTCCGATGCGTGTCCTGGGTGTTGTAGAGGATTTCCACGGCCGGAAAGCCCTTGCCGTTCGGGTAACCGGCCTCGGCCAGCAGCTTCCGGGCTTCTTCGAGCGTGGGTGTCGCCGCACCGCGGAAGGTGTAGCCCGCCGTGCCGGGCGGGGTCATGTTGAAGGCCGGGATCTGCCCCGCCTTGGTGACGAATTTGACGATGCTCTCGCGTTCAATGGCCATGGCGAGGGCCTTGCGCACCCGTTTGTCATTGAGCGGTGGCTTGGTGACGTTGATGCGGTAGAAGTAGTTGGCCAGGTAGGGATCGATGCGGATGTGGCCCGGGTTGTTCTTCTGGTACACCTCGATTTTCGTGGGCGGCACGATGTCAGTAACGTGCAGCTTGCCGTCGCGGAACATGCGCTCTTCGGTGGCCTGGTCGGTGATCGGCAGGAAACGGATTTCGTCGAGCTTCACGGCTCCTGCGTTCCAATGCAGCGGGTTGCGCACCACGCTGATGAACTGGTTCACTTCCCACTTGGCGAGCTTGAAAGGGCCATTGCACACGAAGTTCTCGGGGCGCGTCCACTTGCCGCCGCGTTCATAGGCCTTGCCATGTTTCTCGACGGTCGGCAGGTGGACGGGCATCCACGAGGTGTGGTTCACCAGGGAGAGGAAGTACGGCGTCGGCCCGACGAGCGTGATCTGGAAGGTGTGGTCGTCCACGACCTTGTAGCCCACCTGTGCGAAGTCCTTCAGCTTGCCTTCGTTGTAGTCCTGCGCGCCCTTCACGATGTGATGCATGTAGGCGTACTGGGCACCGAGGGTCGGCTCGAGGATGCGCCGGTAGCTGCGGTAGTAGTCGTTTGCGGTGACCGGGTCGCCATTGGACCACTTGGCGTTCTTGCGCAGGTAAAAGGTGTAGGTAAGCAGGTCGGTGGAGACTTCCCAGCGCTCGGCCCCGGCAGGGATGGGATGCAAGTCCTTCGGGTCCTGCCCGGTGAGGCACTCGAAGAGACTCATGAGAATCATGTGCTCCGGCACGCCGGTGACGAGCTGCGGGTCGAGATCAGACGGCTCGGCTCCATTGCCGCGCAGCAGGACCATCTTGCCTTCGATCCGGGAGGGCGCGTCCTTCACATCGCCCTTCGCCGCCGGAGCCGACGAGCCAGACGAGCCGGACGGTGCGCCGGCGTCAGGCGCGGACTTGGTGCAGCCAGCCAGTGCGAGGACCAGGCTCGCAGCGAGGACGCAGGACAATGATTTCATGGCCCAAGCTTTGAATGCCGCGCGAAACGTTGAAAGCCCAAAAAGGAACCCGGGAAAGGGTTAATCAGGAAAGCAGGAAGGCAGGAAAGGAATCGTGCGGCGCAGCTTGGCATTGCCCCCGGAGCGCGGCTGTGTCCCGCTCGGCGCGGGATCAGCCGCAGCAACGTTCGAGTGCCGAGCGGGGACGGAACCCCTCTGCGCCTCCTGCCAGGCGCAACTGCTGCGGCTGGTCTCCGCGACACAGCCGCGCTCCGTAAGATTTCGTTCTCGGGGGCAGTGTCGAGCTGCACCCCAAAGTAACCCGCAGCAGCAATAGTTTGTTCCTGCCTTCCTGCCTTCCTTATAAATTCCCCTCCTCCATTCCTCGTCCGCGAAATCTTGCCCGCAGTCTGCCTTGTCCGTTACGGTGCGGACGTGTCGCGATTGCCCTTCGAACTGCTGCTGGCGCTGCGTTACCTGCGGCCCAAGCGCACGTTCGTTTCCATCATCACCCTGATCTCGGTCATTGGCGTGATGCTGGGCGTGGCGGTGCTGATCATCGTGATCAGCGTGATGAGCGGCTTCGACAAGCAGCTCCGCGACAAGCTCCTCGGCTTCAACGCCCACCTCCGCGTCGTCCAGCCCGGCTCCTTGCTCACCGATCGTGATGCCGTCATGAAGGTCATCATGGCCAATCCCCGCGTGAAGGGGGTTGCGCCCTTCGTGCAAGGGAAGGTGATGCTGGAGACGCAGTCCGACGGCAATGGCTCCTTGGTGGATGCCCCCGTGGTGCGCGGTGTGGATACGGGCCGCGGCGAAGGCGTGGCCGACCTTAGCACCAACATCATCAGCGGCGCATTCGACCTGCGCGGCAACGGCCTGCTGGTTGGCCGCGAACTGGCCAACAACCTCGGCCTGCGCATTGGCGACCATGTGGAAATTACTTCACCAGCCCTGGCCAAGAAGATGCGGGAAGCGATGCGGCGCAGCGAAGGCAAGGACCTCACCGAGGTACGCAAACCCGACGAGTACACCGTCAAAGGCGTCTTCGACGTGGGCTACTATGAGTTCAACGCCAACTTCATCGTAACTTCCCTGGCCAACGGGCAGGACCTCTTCGAGCTGGGCGATGACGTACACGCCCTGCAGATCATGCTGCACAATCCGTACGAAGCGGACAAGGCCGGCTACGAGTTGCAAAAGGCGCTCGGGCCGCAGTTCCTCGTCCGGAGCTGGCTGGATGACAACTCGGGCATCCTCAACGCGCTGCTGGTCGAGAAAAACGTCATGTTTTACCTGCTGTTTTTCATCATGATCGTGGCCGCCTTCGGTATTACCAGCGCGCAGATCACGTTCGTGGTGCAGAAGACCCGCGAGATCGGCGTGCTCAAGGCGCTGGGCTCGACGAATGGCCAGGTGCGCTGGCTGTTCCTGAGCCAGAGTTTGATTGTGGGGGTGCTGGGAGTGATCGCGGGGTTCGGCCTGGGCCTGCTCGCGTTGCACTATCGCAACGAGTTCCTTGATGTCATGAACCGCATCACCGGGTTCGAGCTGTTTCCGCGCACGATTTACGCCTTCGACCGGCTGCCCGCCCTTATCGTCCCCAGCGACATCGCCATCATCTGCGGCGGGTCGCTCTTCATCTGCCTGCTCGCCGGTTTGCTGCCGGCCTGGAATGCGGGCCGGCTGCAACCGGTGGAGGCGTTGAGGAATGAGTGAGGCGACAACATCTGGGGGAAGGATATGAAGCTCCAAATCCCAAGCTCCAAATCCCAAAGAAGCTCCAAGCCCCAAGCTCCAAAGCGTCGGCTGGTCCTTCCCCGGCTCGCTGAAGATTTGAGCGTTGTCGAGACTGAACGGCTAATCCTTAGTTAGGCGGCAGAGAGCACCCTTTCATGTCAGAGCGACCGAACAACTACAAACCGCCAGAGAGCCGCGAGGAATTTCTTCAGCGTTATACCAGCGGCGAGCGGAGTTTTCCCGACACCGATCTGAGTGATGTTGACCTCAGCGGCGTCACTTTGGACGGCGCGAGCTTTGAAAAGTGGTCTTGGTTCTCTAGCACCATTTTCGACAGAGCGAGCCTACGCGGCACGAGCTTTCGTGAGTGTCACGTCAAATGTGCGGATTTCCGGCACGCTGACCTTACAGGAGCGTCGTTCGAGCTTGCGGCTGTCGAGGCTACAGATTTCCACGGAGCGACGCTGGACGGCGTGAGCTTTGTTGGAGCGACTGCCTATGGTTACACTATTCAGCATGGCGACCCACTACCACCACACTAACTGCCCACCGCCTAACCATGCGCTGCATCTAACCCGGCCATCGCGTCCAGGTTGCAATCGAACGCCCTCGTGGGCCGGGTCGTTGAGCTTGGGTCGCTGGACCGATGCAGTTGTTCTTTTATCAACCCACTTGAACGCAGCGACGCAGAGCCCGCAAAGCGGCGCAGAGAAGCGATCGGCAAAGGGTGCCAACCGGTGGCACAGATTGGTTTGGCCCAACTCCGCGTTTCTCCGCGCTCTCTGCGTCTCCGTGTTAAAGCTAACGCCAGTTTCAACTGCATCGTTCCGGCTTGGCCCCAGTGCTGCGGCCGCGATTACTCCCAAGGATATGCGCGTAGCGCGGTGGTCATGTCACAGGTGGTTTGCTGGGAAAGGGTTAATTCGAAGCTCCCCACGTCTCGTCCGAGGCGGCGGCATGAACGCCGCGCCCCGCGTCGTTGGCTCCCGTATGACTTCGGAGTGCGGGTCGGATTTGGAGCTTGGGATTTGGAGTTTGGAGCTTCGCCGAGCATGAACCCACCACCTAACACCCTGCCGTCAGGGCCCTTTCTCCGCGCCACCGGCCTGCGCAAGACCTACCGCATCGGCGCGCGTCTCGTCGAGGTCCTGCGCGGCGTGGATCTCGCGGTCGAAGCGGGTGAGTTCGTTGCGTTGCGGGGCGCGTCTGGCGCGGGCAAGAGCACGCTGTTGCACCTGCTTGGCGGCCTGGACCGGCCCAATCACGGTGAAATTCAGTTTCGCAGCCAGAGTCTAGCGGCGCTCAATGACCACGAACTGGCGAAGCTGCGCCTCGGCCAGGTCGGGTTTGTCTTCCAAGCCTATCACCTCCTGCCCGAGCTGGACGCACTGGAAAACGTCTGTCTCCCCGCCCGCGTCGCGCGACGGGATGCGGCGGAGGCCGAAAAACGCGCCCGCGAACTGCTGCGGCGGGTCGGGCTGGAGCACCGGCTGGAGCATCGGCCGGCGGAACTCTCCGGCGGTGAGCAGCAACGCGTGGCCATCGCCCGCGCCCTGATGAACCAGCCCGCGCTCATCCTGGCCGACGAACCGACGGGCAACCTCGATTCCCACACCGGCGAGGAAATCCTGAATCTCCTCTGCGAACTCCGCGCGGAAACCAACGCAACCCTGCTCATCGCCACGCATGACGCCCGGGTGGCCGCACGCGCGCCGAGGGTGGTGCAGTTGTTGGATGGGCAGTTGGCGGGGTGAGCGGGGGCGGGGAAGTGATTAGTTGTTAGTGATTAGTGGTTTACTCAGGGCGCTCCCAACGACCCAGGCTCAGCGACCCGGCACGCGGGACGCCACGATTGAACCCGCGACGTTCACGCCGGGTTCCAGTGAGCGCATGGCAGATGGTCGAATGTCATCTCAAATCTTAGCTCTGCGCCTTCTGTCTCGCCATGCCTCCCAAGCCAGCACGACGAGATACTGTGCTATACATCCGACCACCAGCGGTGGCAAAACGCTCCAAATGGATGTCTCCACAAAGAAACTCCAAATATCGTGAGTGACAGTGTAGCCGGTGCGATGCAAGCAATGCATCAAGTAGCCCCAGTCCGAAATCATCCAACCCTTCACATCGCGAGGTGTAACCCAACTGTAAATAATCGGTGGGATGCTCAGTGCCATCCAGAGCCACCAATTTATCTTTGGCTTGCGGCAAGTGTTCATGGCGCAAGCCAGCCTAACGAAAACGCTGAACCACAGCCGCCCGCGAAAGCGGACTGACAGCGCTCTCGGCTGTTGGCTCCAGTTTCTTGTTCGGCAGCAACACCGTCACGTCTCACCTCGCTTCTTCGCAGCGCGACAATCGTGACACTCAACAGCCCGGGCATCAATGTGCCCCTTCGCCACTTCGTAATACCACTTCTGGTCTCTGGCCTTCCAAATCTCTCGCTTGCCGCACTTACGACAAGTAAACGGCTGGTCGAGATAAAACTCTGGCAACCCCCCGTAGGTGTTGATGTGTGAAAGCTGGCTGTGGTCGGCTGCCACAGTGGACGGATGGCCGCGCTGCTGAAATGGCGTGAGGCTCAAGACTCTCTCGGCCTCCCGAATTTCAACCTCGGTGGCATCCCGACCAGTCTGCGTGTGAGTGCTCATGGCGCGCACTGCCGCCTAACTAACTGCTAACCGCTAACCGCTTTCCCACCCCATCACTTCACCGAACGAATCCACTCCCCCAGCATCTTCACCGCCGGTTCGTCCACGATCGACTTGGCCAGCGGGGGCATGCCGCCCTGGCCGATGCGCAGGACGCGCTGCATCAGCACGCTGCGCTCCGGGGCGCCGGGCGCGACCAGCAGGGCGTCCTGAATGCCGAACTTGTCGTGCAACGGGGCGACGCCAATGAGCTTCATCTGCTCGGGCTTCGTATTCCAGCGGAGGGTGATCGCGGAGTTGCCGCCGCCGGCCTCGACGTGGCAATGCGAGCAGTTGGCGTGCAGGTAGGACCGCGCGCGGGCATCCAGCTCGGCGGATTCGTCGTAGGGATTCGGCAGGCTGGCCATCTTCTCAGGCGGTTTGGGCAGCTTCGCCACCCCGTCCTTGTCGGGTTTCAGATTGAACACGCCGATGTGTGCCAGCGTGCGGAGCTGGTTGGCCTTGCGACCCGCATAATCATGATCCCGGTTCATCTGCCAAGTCGTCGCCCCGAGCACGAACTGGGCGGCGCGGCTGTGACAGGTCATGCACTCGGCACGGCTCGGGTAGTGCCACGTCTGCTTGCGCGTGCCGCCGGGAGCACGGGCGTCCTTGATCTTGAAGTCGCGGTCCACGCCCTTCGCCTCGACGAGTTCGGCCTCCGTCTGCGCGTCGTTCCAACGGTAGCTGTAGCCCACCCATTCGTTTTGCTCGAACAGCATGAAACGCGTCTCGATCCATTTGCGGGACTTGGGATTGCCGGCTTCGAGGTCCAGCGCGAAGCTCTTCACCAGGACGGTCTCCTCGGGGAATTTCCATCCGCCGCCTTCACTGAAATCGATCTTCGATTCGCCCGGCAACGCGATGAACCGTTCCTTGTGCGCGCCGTCCGACCACAACTGCGAGTTGACCGAGTACGGAATCACGCCCGGCGCAACCACGTGCCCCTTCACCTTCGCAAACAGGCCGCTCTCGCTCAGTTTCTTCGGGAACGGCGGGCGTTTCTTCGTCTCCGTCGGCATGGGTTCCAGCTCGTAGAGCTGCCCGGCGTAATCCACGTAAAAGATTTCTCCGTCCCGGCCTTCGCAGAACGCGAGGATCTGGTGCGGCGTGTCCGCGATCTCGCGGTGCCAGGTCACCTGGCTGCCCTTGCGCTTGAGCGCCCAGATTTTGCCGGTGCCGTAGTCGCCATAGAGGTAGGCTCCGCGCAGTTCCGCGAACCGGCTGCCCTGGTACACCACGCCGCCCGTGATGGAGCGCGCCTCGGCGTGATGATGCTCCATGAGCGGCGGCGTGAAAGGATGCGGTCCCGGCTTGCGCTGCGCATGGAAGGGATGATTCCCCTCGCGCACGCTCCAGCCGAAGTTCGCCCCGCGCGTGACCAGCTCGATCATCTCGTAGAGGTCCTGGCCGATGTCGCCGACGAGCAGTCCGCCATCGGCCGGGTCCATCGTAATGCGCCACGGGTTGCGGAACCCGTAGGCCCAAAGCTCCGGCCGCGCGCCGGGGATGTCCCAGAACGGGTTGTCCTTGGGGATCGAAAACGCCTTGCCCTTGTCGGGATGCTCGATGTCGAGCCGCAGCAGGCCGGAATTCAAGTCCGTAATGTCCTGTCCGGTGTTGTTGCCGTCCGAGTCGCTCGTGCCATCGCCGGAGGTGATGTAGAGCATCCCGTCCAAGCCGAACGCCATCTCGCCGCCGTTGTGGCCGTTCGACCACCACTGGATGATTTCGTACTGGGAGTCCGGGTTCGCCTTGCCCTCAGGCGTGACCGTGTAACGGAGGATGCGGTTGAAGCGGTTCGTTCCGCCCAGCACCACGCCCGCGCTGTTGGTCTGCTTCGTCGTCGGACCATTTACAAACGTGAACACGTACCGGTTCGTCGCGAAGCCCGGGTGGAAGTGGAAGGAATACAGTTCGTGGTCCGGCACCGTCAGGAAGATATTGGTCGTGGTGCCCGCCTGATCGCGCGTGATCGACAGGATGCGCCCCGCCTGTTCGCCCACGAGGAAGCCATCACTGCTCGCGTCGCGTCCGATGAAGAGCGAATGGTGGAAGTTCAGGGCCGGCCACGCGCGCTTGGCCCGCAAGGGCAGCGCCGGGTCCGGCGAGCCGACGACGCGCGAGGTCGTGAGCGGAACGCGTTTGTCCAGGCCGACGGGTTGACCGTCGTAGGCCAGGGTGGTGGCGGGCTTCGCCGCCGGGGCGGCGGGAAGATGGGCAATGACACTCCCCATGAGCAACACGAGGAGCGAACGAATCAGGTGGTTCACGCAACAAGGCTAGACCGGACGCCGCCGTCGTCAATTCAGGGTTTGGCAGGTTCGCCAGGGCGCATCGCAATAAACCAACGCATCCGTCGGCCTCGGGTGGCACCCGCGTCTCGCGGGTAGTTTTCGGCGTCCCGCCGAAAACTTGGTCGTGCGAGCGACCAGTGGTAGCCGCACCCATCGGGACTCCGCACGTCAGCGGTTCGGGCGGGACGCCCGAACCGACCCGCGAGACGCGGGTGCCACCCCAATGCAAAGCGTGCCCGCCAGGGTTGGGTTATCGGATGCCGGATCGCGGGGGCTTCGCCATGGCCGCGAAAGTGCTTCATCTGGCAGTTGCTAGAAACCGGGATGCGCCTTTCTGCCACTCCGCTTCAATTTCTAATCAACCGTCGCTGTCCAAGGCCCCACACTTGCTCACGCCCCAAGACGCCCGGATTACAAACCACGCGTCAAGCCGGGGTCGCTACAGCGCATGGTCATGCGGCGGGATCATAATTCTGAGTGCTTGCATCCCATGTCATCTTGTGGTCGTCAACAGCGACCCGCCACGCGGCATCGGGCACAGCACGGCGCATTTCAGAAAGCGCTGCACACCAATGCTGAACACCCATCCACATCGCGTCTTGGGTGTTGTCGGGCAGTTTGGTCGCTCCCTCGAATATGATGTCTGGTGCCGTTGGCTCGTCATACAAACAGAAGGATTCCCAGTTGAGTCCTTGGCCAGACCGAATGTAGCTCTCAATCTGATCATCCACGGAGAATCTCTGTGTAATTGCCTCAATCGCCGCTCGCTCGCTAGCTGTAAGCGGCTGTTTGCGCTTTGCTTCGTAATAAATGGAAACGCTCATGTGCGAAGGTGAAGTTAGTCGACTAACAGTGTGTCGGGCTAAAGTTTTGAGGCCTATCCGGGTTGCAGATTTCTGGTTGTCTAGTGTTGCAATTGCTTGTTGTCGAGCTGATTAGCGCATCTCAATTTCTTGCAGCGCGGAGACCGGGCAGAACCCAACGCATCCGTCGGCCTCGGGTGGCACCCGCGTCTCGCGGGTAGTTTTCGGCGTCCCGCCGAAAACTCCGACCGGTTTCAACCGCTGGGCAAGCAGGCAGCGGAAAGAATGCAAGGCGACGAAGTCGTAGCCCTTCGACTCCCTCTCCCTTTGCGGAGCAAGGGGAGAGGGTTGGGGTGAGGGGTTGGAAGAAGGCAAAAGGCAAAAGGTAAAAGGCAAAAGGGGGACAGACGTGGACCGGCACTTTTGCCTTTTGCCTTTTTCCTTTTGCCTTACCTCACCCCTCATCCGGCCTCCGGCCACCTTCTCCCCCAGTGGCTTCCCGGTGTGCAAGAAGCCGGGATGCGCCCCCTGCCACTCTGCTTCAATTTTCGCCCGCGCTCGCCCGTCCAACGCCCCACAACATGCTCACGCTCCAAGACGCCCGGCACCCCGCTGGCGGCCATTCCCGCCGCCAGTTCCTGCGCGTCGGGGGACTTTCTCTGGGCGGCATCACGCTCGCCGATCTGCTGGCTTTCAAGGCCCACGCCAAGGCCAACAAGCTCGCGTTGCGCGACAAGTCGGTCATCTTCCTCTTCCAGCATGGTGGCCCGTCCCAGTTCGAGACCTTCGACCCGAAGATGGACGCGCCGCGCGAGATCCGTTCGGCCACGGGCGAAATTCGCACGCAGATTCCCGGCATCACCTTCGGCTCCACTTTCGAGCGCCTGGCCAAGCTGAACGACAAGTTCTCCATCGTCCGCTCGTTCACCACCGGCGATGCGAACCATGACATCAAGCCGATTGTCGGCCGCGATACCCTGCGCGCCAACATGGGCACGCTCTACTCGCGCGTCGCCGGCGTCCTGCGCCCGGACACGGCGATGCCCACGAACGTCGCCCTCTTCCCGCGCGCCGTGGACCCGGTTTCCGGCCCGGCCATCACGCAGTTCGGCAACTTCGAGTCGGTCGGCGAGTTCGGGTCCTCTTACGCTCCGTTTGTTCCCGGTGCCGGTGGCGGTTTGCAGGCGGACATGAAGCTCAACCTGCCGCAGTCCCGCCTCAATGACCGTCGCGAGCTGCTCAGTTCCCTCGACCTGTGGAAGCGCCGTGCCGAAGCCAGCGGGGCCTTCGACGGCCTCGATTCCTTTCAGCAACAGGCCTTTGCCACGCTGGAGGGCGGCATCTCCGACGCCTTTGATCTCAGCAAGGAAGACCCGCGCGTCGTGGCCCGTTACGACACCGCGCCGCTCTCGTCCCGTGACCGCTTCAGTCCCACCTGGAAGAACCGCGAACATTACGCTGACAACTCCGCCACGCTCGGGAAGCTCCTGCTCCTCGCGCGTCGCCTCTGCGAACGCGGCGCGGGCTTCGTCACCGTCACCACCAGCTTCGTGTGGGACATGCACGCCGACGTGAACAACACCCCCATGACCGTGGGCATGGACTACGTGGGCCGCCCCTTCGATCACGCCGTCTCCGCGTTCATCGAGGACTGCGAAGCGCGCGGCCTGCGGGACAAGATTCTCCTCGTCTGCTGCGGTGAAATGGGCCGCACCCCGCGCATCAACGCGAAGGGCGGACGCGACCACTGGGGTGGGCTGGCTCCCCTGCTGCTCTACGGTGGCGGCCTGCAAATGGGCCACGTCATCGGGGCCTCCGCCCGCGACGGCGGCACCCCCTCCGACAGCCCGGTAACGATGCAAAACCTGCTCGCCACCGTCATGCACACGCTGCTCGACCTCGGTGAAGTGCGCGTGATGGATGGCCTGCCCAAGTCCCTCGTGGACACCCTCACCGGCGGCGAGCCGATCAAGGGCCTGGTTTGAGCGCCGCGCGCGTGCCCGGTTCCCACTTCAGCCCCCAATCCCGCAGAGCCACCAGCACCGGACGCAGCGCGCTGCCCTTGGCCGTGAGCTGGTAGGCGTACCGCTTGGTGCCATCGGAGGCGGGGATTTGCTCGACGACCCCATTTTCCAACAGCCGCGCCAACCGGTCGCTCAGGATGTTGGTCGGGATGCCTTCCGGCGAGGCGCTGAAATCCCGGAAACGCGAACGGCCCAGCAGCAGGTCGCGGATTACCAGGAGCGTCCAGCGGTCGCCGAGCAGGTCCAAGGAGCACGCCACGGGACACGGGGACCGCCGGTCGGGAGCGGGCCGGCGGGTCGGTTGCACGTTCTTCTGCTTTGCCATGCGCCCAACCTGCCATAAACATCACTTGCAATCCACAAGCCTTTTCACTTGCGAATTTAAAGTAATATGGCAGCTTGACCCTCATGAATTCGAGCACCGCACCGCAGCTCGCCCCGCCCGGAGCGGGCCTGCCCGCCCTGGAACTGTTCATCGCCCGCCGGCTCTTTGCGTGGAAGTGCTGGACCGGGAGTCAGGCCGCCTTTGACGCCCGTTTCCGCCAGGAGCGGGCGCTGATCAATGCGTTGGTGAAGGATTGTGATGCGGCCTCGGCCTCGCGCCGGGTGCTGATCCGCCGGTGTAGGGGCCTGGAGGACAGCAGCCGCTACTGGTCCGTGTGGATGACGCTTGACCACCTGCGAATCGTGAACACCTCCATCATGCGGGTCATTGGCTCGCTCACGAAGGGCGAAGTTCCACCCGGCGTGGCCAGCACGGCGGCAGTCAAACCCGGCGCGGAAGTGACGGCCGAAGTGGTGGCTGCCTACGAGGCGTCCTGCGACGCGGTGCTCGCGGCCACGGCGGCTCCGGACCTAAAGACCTCAGTTCGGTTCGCGCATCCGTGGTTTGGACCGTTGGATGCGTTTGGCTGGCACGCGATCGCCGGCACCCACATGGCCATTCATCGCGTGCAGATCGAGCGGATTCGTGAGGGATTGGCGGAGCAACCGGCGGCCAGTTGATCCGCGGGCGAATGCAGGATGCGTCCGTTTCACCATCGACTATTGATGCAGGATTGAGTCCGGGCGCACGACCGCGTTACCCTCTCGCTACATGAGCAAACCAGCCTGCCCGATGTGTGAAATGACCGATGTCCTAGAGCTTCCCGCCAAATGGGAATGCGTCACGTGCGGCCATGAGTGGCCCCGCGAGGCCGCTGCGGAAGCCGCGCCGGCCGCCCGCGTCGTGAAGGACGCCCACGGCAACGTGCTCGCCGACGGCGACTGCGTCATCCTGATCAAGGACTTGAAGCTCGGCGGCTCGCAGGTGCTCAAGGGCGGCTCGAAGTCCAAACCCATCCGCCTCGAGGACGGCGACCACGAAATCTCCTGCAAGGTGGACGGCATCGCCGTCGGCCTGAAGGCCTGCTTCGTCAAGAAGGCCTGAACCTTTTGAACGCGTTCTGATCATCGCAGGGCGTCATTACCATGGCTGAACAATTCCTCCAAACCCTGTTCACGCCGTCCGTGCTGAACGCGCAGGCGCACTACTACGGCCGTTGTGCCGCGCCGGGTTCCCCGTCGGGCAACGACCCGCTCACCGACGAGGAACGCCTCTTCATCGAGGCACGGGACTCCTTTTACCTGGCCTCCATCACGGAGAACGGCTGGCCCTACATGCAGCATCGCGGTGGCGCGCCCGCCTTCCTGCGCGTGCTCAGCCCCACGCAACTCGCCTTCGCCGATTACAAGGGCAACCGCCAGCTCCTCACCACCGGCAATCTCGCCGTGAACAACCGGGTGACGCTGTTCCTCATGGACTACCCGCGTCGCGAACGGTTGAAAATTCTTGGACACGCGCGGGTCGAGGACGCCCGCCAGCATCCCGAACTCGTCACGCAACTGGCCGAGCCGGCGGTGCGCGGTCTCGTCGAACGGATCTTCTTTGTCGAGGTCCTCTCGTTCGATTGGAACTGTCCGAAATACATCACCCCGCGCTACACGGCGGCTGAAGTGGAGGCCGCCGTTGCGCCGTTGCGCCAGCGTATCGCCGAATTGGAAGCCCAGCTCAAAACCTGACATGAACCCCCGCCCACCGCTCCCGCCCTTCACCGAGGAAACCGCGCGCCAGAAAGTGCAGGCCGCCGAGGACGCCTGGAACAGCCGCGACCCCGAGCGCGTCTCGCTCGCCTACACCGAGGACACGCACTGGCGCAACCGCGCCGAGTTCGTCAACGGCCGGGCGGAAGTGGTCGCGTTTCTGCGGCGCAAATGGGCGCGTGAACTGGACTACCGGCTGAAAAAGGAACTGTGGGCCTTTGGCGGCAACCGCATCGCCGTGCGCTTCGAGTATGAATTCCACGACGACTCCGGCCAATGGTATCGCGCCTACGGCAACGAGAACTGGGAGTTCGACGAACTCGGCTACATGAAGTTCCGCTACGCCAGCATCAACGACCTGCCGATCCAGGAAAGCGACCGGAAGTTCCGCTGGGAACGGAAGGCGTGAACCGGACTGCGGGCGTCCCGCCGACAACAGCGGCCTTGACCGAATCTCTTTGAGAGTTGGGAACACTTTGCAACTCAACTAGTCCCACCCTCCGGAGCGGCACCAGGCCGGCTCCGTTCGCGTGGCAGGTGGCGGACAAATCCGCGCGGCAGCCGTGCCAGGAGGGCTTGCTGAATCCGCTCCCCATGCTTCTGGAACTGAATGCCAAAGACGATAACGCCCACGCCCAGAATGGTGAGTGCAAAAGGGAAGAACAGTGAGTTCTCAAAGACATGATAGGAAAGATGCCCCAGATAACCGAAGAATCCCAAGGCTCCGAAGACGATGAAAACCCGTCGCTCGAGCAACACGGAAACGACCATCAGCCCGACGTTGATCAGCCCGTAACAGAATTTGCCCCACTCGCTGCCGTCATCCATCAGGGAAAGCCCGCCCCAGAAGGCGAGCAAGCCGAAGAGGTAGCCCCAGAAGGAATAATCCGCCCCCGTCCGCCGATCAGCCAGAAAGGCTGCCAGGAGCATGACCAGGCCAAACCAGACCGACACCCATTTGCGCTCGTCCCAGGAAAAGTCCTGGACGCCGAAAAGGATGGGGGTGAGATCCATCGACAAATACCACAACGAGAAAGCGATGGGCGCGGTCAAGAATGGGAAAGGGAAGAAGCGAAGGAACACGACCGCGACCAGGACCGTCGCCAGTTCCATCATGATCCAACTGCCTTTGACGTACACGTGGTAATCACGAAAACTTGACGGCGTATCCTGAGGCCAAAATCCCACCGCTTTCTCCAGACCGTAAACGATCAAAGGAGTCATGCACACCGCGATGGTGAAGAGCAGTCCGCCGGGGATTTGCAGGCCCGTTTGCCGCCACAGGGTTTTTCCAGCAAGGGTGAAGCACAGGGCATAAAGGGCGGCGATCACGGCGATTCCCAGGCCGCCAAGGGTCTCCCAGGCCAGGGTCATGAACCAGCCCATGGCCGAAATGACGATCATGGCCCCAAAGTAGTAGGCCACGTGATCGGCGGAAAAGTGCGGTTGCTGGGCATGCCGTTCTTCAAGGCGTTTCCAAAGTTCGGCCGCCTGCTCGGGGGAAAGCACGCCCTGGCCGGCGGCCCACTCCAAGTCTGACTTTGATATTTTCATGGGCAGTCCTTGTTAACCTCAAGCATTTGATCGCGGGTATGGGTCATCTTGGCTGGTATGACTGCACTCGTATTTCAAGCATTCTTGGCTGTCAACCAGGATTCCTGAGAAGCCGGTCGGAAAGTTGGGAGGACCCTGTATTCGTGGGCCCGGCCGGCTGGCAAGAGCGACGAAGGAGGACAAGCTTAGGGGCTATGCAGGCCACAGCGCATGGCTGCACCCGAACTTCCTAATGCAGGCTCAGCTTGAACGCATTGTTTGGGTCGACACACCTGTGCGCTTGCGGAAAACGTGGGTATTAGGCCCACACCTGCTGCGCAAACTTGAAGGGTTGCAACAAGTTGATTGTGCAAGCTTTCCATGTCTCGAATCTCGTTGATCGGCTCTTGGTCACAGTCGCGCTCGCAATGAATGTGCCAGCCCGGTAAATCGGCCAAGAGCCTCCTAAGGGCAGCCCAGAACTCCTCAGCTGTTGGCCATGGATAGGCGCGAAGCCGATCGAGGTTTGGAACCAGCGCGACGGCTACATGGCTTCCCTGCACAAGCTGACCCATGAGCGTGCCTTTGTAAAAAACGAGCTGCTCATCTGTGGTTCCCCATTGCGACTCAAACGCTGAAATATAAATTTCGTTCGGCATGGAATCGAAACAAAGAAGCAATGCGTCGGGTGAACGTGAAAACGGACTGCTGGGCATTGGAACCTAACGTTTAGGGAGGTTGTACGTTGCAGTCCATCTCAGTGGGCACATGGTCCGACCCTATTTTGCCCTTGCTCCCTGGTCAAGAGACCCTGCAAGGAACGCGCGCGAGGGCAGCATCGAGACACTGCCCCGAGAATCGCAACCTTCTGAAGCGCGGCTGTGTCGCAGAGACTAGCCGCAGCGGCTGCGCCTGGCTGGAGGCGATGCGGCGTTACGCCCCGCCCGGCCTTCTGACGTTGCTGCGGCTGATCCCGCTCCGAGCGGGACACAGCCGCGCTCCGGGACAGCGTCAAAATGCACCCAATCAATTGACGCTTTATCAACCGCCTTGTCCTTGCCAGATTCCCTCCATGTCTGAGCCACATTCTCCTTCACCCCAGCTCTTCTTCGAAACGATCAATGCATTTCACCGGACGGCGGCGCTGAAGGCGGCGATTGATCTCGGTGTGTTCACGGCCATTGGCGCGGCTCCGGCCACGGCGGCGGAGATTGCCGCGCGTTGCCAGTCGCCCGAGCGGGGCATCCGCATCCTCAGCGACAACCTCGCGATCCTCGGTTTCCTGACGAAGACCGGTTCGCATTACGCGCTCACTCCTTCGTCCGCCGTGTTCCTCGACGCGAAATCACCGGCCTACTTCGGTGATGCGGTGAAATTCCTGCTCGCCCCCGGACTAACGGAGGCCTTCGCCGATCTGGCTTCCACCATCCGCCTGGGACGCATTCACACCTCGGAGCATGGCACCACCGCACCGGATCATCCCGCGTGGGTGGAGTTCGCCCGCGCCATGGGACCGCTGATGACGCTGGCCGCGCAGGGAGCCGCCGAGCTGACGCGGCTTGATCCCTGCCGCGACACGCGCGTACTCGACATCTCGGCCAGCCACGGGGCCTATGGCATCGCGTTTGCGAAATGGAACCCGCGGGCCCACCTCGTCGCCCTGGACTGGGAAGCGGTGCTCGCGGTCACGGAGGCAAACGCCGCCGCTGCGGGACTGGCCGGGCGCTTCAGCAAAATCGTCGGCAATGCCTTCACGGTGGACCTCGGCAGCGACTACGATGCGGTGCTGGTGCCCAACTTCCTGCATCACTTCAATATCGCCGACTGCACCCGTTTCCTGCGCCGCGTTCACGCCGCGCTTCGTCCGGGTGGCCGCGTGGTCATCATCGAGTTCGTGCCCAACGAGGACCGGATCACCCCGCCCTCGTCGGCGAGCTTCAGCCTGGTCATGCTCGGCACCACGCCGGAAGGGGACGCCTACACGTTCTCCGAGTATGAGAAGATGCTCACCGAAGCGGGGTTTCGTAATGCGCAGTTGCATTCGTTGCCGCCGACGGCTGAAAGCGCCGTGATCGCGGTGGCCTGAGTGGGATATGACGATTGCCCTGTTCTGTGAACTTTGCGAGTCATCTGACCTCGCGCTTGCAGGACCCAACCCCAACTCTGAAACCGACGACGACCCGTTCCCATTGCGTGGACTTTCAGCCTGCGCTACGAACGACGGCACTTCCGATTACGGAGTTCGGATTTAGCTGATGCCTTCGACCCGGTCCGTGTGGACGTTGATCAGTTTGTGGGTGCTCAACAACGCCTCCACTTGTGGCCACACCCTGGCCAACAGCGCGTGAAATTCCCGGCGGCGCAGGTTGCCGAAGCGCAAATGCACCACCCACGGCGGCGGCGTGTGCAGGATGATGCGCCCGGAAAAATCCGCGTCCTTGGTGACGATAACCAGCTCCTCTCGCCGTGCGTAATCCCAGACTTGCGTGTCGCTGGGGCTGGCTCCCAGCACGGACGCGGACACCACGGGTAATTTTGGCAGGAACGTGAGCCGCACGGGCAGGTTCTCGTCCAGCAGCAGCCCATTCATGCCACGGGCAGCAGGGTGAAATGATTTCCCATGAGCCGCGAAGCATAATCCAGGCAGGCCCGCACGTCTTCAGCACGGAGGGTCGGATACTCGGCCAGCACGTCTTCGATCGAATCACCGGCGGCCAGAAACTCCAGCACCGTCTGCACCGTGATCCGGGTGCCGCAAATCACCGGCTTGCCGTTGCAGACATCCGGGCTGATTGTGATGCGTTCTGACATGCTGGCAGCTTAACACCAGACGCTGGGAATCCAAGCCCCAATCCCGCTTGCGCCCGAGGCGATCCAGAAAGGGAGGGTGGCGCTCCCGGCCTGGCTTCAACACCGTTACAGGTCGCTGAACGGGGCAAGTTGAACCGTGTCCCTCAGGACTCCACGACGGCACCCAGGCCAACCGGGTTGAATGGGTTACGCTTTCACGCAACTGCCTTTCCATGCCAAAAGCGGCAGCCCGAAAACATCCAAATTATCAGGCCACCGGCTTGGGCGCACCGCCAACCGTCTTCACCACTTCCTCAAGCAACTGCGCCTCCATCTCGACCAGGTGGGCGCGCTCGGGGAAGCGGCCTTCGTTCACGTCGGCAATGTATTCGCGGAAGGCGGCGAGCCGCTCGGCCTGCAGCCGTCGATGCTCGGCGAGGAAGTTCCGGTAGGCTTTTGCGTGCCGGGGCGGGCGTTCCTCGTAGTCGCCGAGGATGTCGTCGGAGAAAAGGAACTGGGTGTCGCAACCACTCCCGGAACCGAGCGACATCAGGAGCAGCTTCGTCTGCGAACTCAGCCAGCGCGCGAGGTTGTGCGGCACGACTTCGAGTTCCGCCGCATACGCGCCGGCGCTTTCCAGCTCCTTCATGCGGCGATGCAGTTCCCGCGCCTCCTCGACGGACTTCCCGATGGCCCGGTAGCCAGTCCAGGTGATGTGACGCGGCACGAGGCCGAGGTGACCCACCACAGGAACACTCTCGCGCGCCATCGCCTCGATGATAAAGGGACTGGCCGAGCAATAGACCGAGCTGGCCCCGAGTTCCAGCGCCCGAAACGCGACGCGGATGGCCTCCTCGGGCGACGCCAGACCGTGCGGCGTGGCGCAGGAGAGAAAGCTGTTCGGCGCAGCAGCGACGAGCAACGGCAGCCGCGCCTGGGCCTCAGGCGAATCAAAGCTGCAGCTCATCAGGTCCACGCCCGCCTGTTCCGCCGCCGCCGCTTCCTCGGGCGATTTGATGTGAATGTGCGTGAGGCAGCGTTTGCCCTTGAGCTGCTGGAGGTCGTAAACGGTGTATTTCTTGCGCGGTCGGAGCATGGCGCAAGCATTACGAAAACGGACGGCCGAACTCAACCGCCTTCGCCGCCCGAATCGCCGTAGCGCGGGCACGGCTGCCCGCGCTACGGAATACTCCTCGACCCGTTCGGCGGCTCTCTTTTAACGTCCGTCGCATCATGCACCAGAATACCAGCTCCGTGCCGGCCGGCGCTTCCCGGCGGGCCTTCCTGCAAACCTCGGCCGTGCTCGCAGCAGGAGCACCCTGGATCGCGGGCTCTGACAACGCTCAATCCGCCGAGGCCAAAGCTCCGCTCATGGCTTACGTCGGCACGTTCAGCTCACCGTTGCGCGATGTGCTGCCCACGCAGGTGGATTTGCCGCCGGGCAATGGCCGGGGCATCCACCTGTTCCAGGTGGACCGCGCCACCGGGGCGTTGACGCCGCGCGGCGTGTACGAACTCGGCACCAGCCCGAGCTGCCTCGTGGTCAACGCCGCCGGCACGCGCCTCTACTCCGCAAACGAGACGGACCGCGTGGGGGCGACGAACGAAGGTACCGTCAGCGCGTTTGCCGTAAACCGTGCCGACGGACAGTTGAAGCTCCTCAACACCGTCCGTTCCGGCGGGGCCGGTCCCACGTATGTGAGCATCCATCCCTCGGGGAAGTTCGTGCTGGTGGCGAACTATTTTGGCGGTTCAGTCGCCGTGCTGCCCATTTTGCCTGATGGAAGTCTCGGAGCCGCCACGGACATCCAGACCGACCAGGGTACCGTGGGACCGAAGCAGGCAAAGAACGCGCCACCGGGCTCGTTTGCCTTCAGTGGCCACGACCGCACCCATGCGCACATGATCGAGGCTGATGCCTCCGGCCGTTACGTGCTCCATGTGGACCTCGGACTGGATCAAATCTTCGTATGGAAGTTCGACGCACAGAAGGGCGTGCTCGCGCCGAACGACCCGCCGTCCGTCACCTTGCCGCCCGGCGACGGCCCGCGTCATTTCTCCTTTCACCCGAACGGCCGCTGGTTTTACTCCATCCAGGAGGAAGGCTCCACGGTGGTGCTGTTTGATTACGACACCGCGAAGGGCCGGCTCACCCCGCGCCAGACCATCTCCAGCCTCCCGCCGGGATTTGCGGGCAGCAACTTCTGCTCCGAGATCATGGTGAGTGGCGACGGCCGGTTCCTCTACGCTGGCAACCGCCTGCACGACACCACGGCCATCTTCGCCATCGGGACCAACGGCACCCTCACCTATCTCGGCGAGGAACACACCCGGGGCAACTACCCGCGCAGCTTCAACTTCGATCCCACCGGCCAGTTCCTGTACGTCTGCAACCAGCGCGATGACAATCTCGCCGTCTTCCGGGTGGACAAGCAAACCGGCGGCCTGAAGTTCACCGGCCACTACACGCCCGTCGGCAACCCTTCCATCATCGTCTTCCTCGATCTCGCGAAGAACGGCTGAAAGTAAATTCCCCGGCCGGCCGGGCCGACTTGCGAAGGCACCCTCTGCCACCCTGAACTTCAACCCACTCAAAGCCCATGTTTGAAAGTGTCGATACCCTGATCGCCTTTGCACTGATTTTCACGGTGGTCAGCCTGCTCATCACCATCGTGGTTCAGATTGTCGCGTCCGCCCTCAATCTGCGTGGGAAAAATCTCGCCTGGGGAATTGCGGAAGCCTTCGAGGCCATCGCCCCGGAACTGGAGGCAGAGGAGAAAGGCCGGGGGAAGCTGCTGGCCGATCATCTGCTGCAAGACCATCTGTTATCAGACGCCCAAATCGGTGAGAGCGTCAAACTGGCCAGCGCCGTCCGGGCCGACGAGTTGTTCGCCCTCCTGCATCGCATCGCTACCGACCAAAAGCCTGGAACGCCGGCGGCGATCAAGAATGACGTCATCGTCCTGTTCAAGAGCCTGGGCGTGCCGGCGAGCGTGTTCGAATTGGTGGAGAGTGAAAAGCAGCGCCTGGCCGCTTTGAAAGCCGACCTCGATACCCAATTGGCGGTGTTGCCGGCCGGTCCGGTGAAGGACCAGTTGCTGAAAGTAAAAGCGGACACGGAGGCCAGGCTGACCAACACGGCCGCCTATGCTGGAGACGCCGCCACTCGCTGGGCCGCCCAAGGAGAGGCGGACATCCAGAAAATGTACACGAAGTTTGAACACTGGTTTGATACCGGCCAGGAGCGGTCGCAGGAATGGTTTGCCACCCATGCGCGGGTCATCACCGCCATTCTCGGGATCGTCGCGGCGTTGGTGCTCCAGCTGGACACCATCGAAATCTACAAGCTGGTCTCCTCGAATCGCACCGTGCGGGACAACCTGGTTGCCCAGGTGAAGCTGGTGACCGAGCAGGGCGAAGCCATCCTCAAGGGCGGCCCGGTGTTGGCGTCCTCGCTGACAACCATCGCCAACACTACCCCTGCTGCCAACCAGGTGACCGCCTCCTTGAAGACCATTGCCATTGCTCCGACCGACACGGTCGAATCCGTGAAGGCAAAAATCCGCAGCGCAAACTCCAATGCGCCGGCCGCCGACCTGCAAGCGGTGCTCGCCGCCTTTGACCAGGAGACAACGCGCGAAGTCCGGGCTCAATTGAACACCTCCGGCGCGGCCTGGACCACGCTGAATGCCTCAGTGGATAAAACCGGCTTCGATCTGTTTCCCAGCAATGGATGCCGCTGGAGCAGCGAACCCGCCACCCCGCGCAATATTTTCAAACATGCGATCGGCATGCTCTTCTCCGCCCTGCTTTTAAGCCTGGGGGCGCCCTTCTGGTTCAATGCCCTGAAGAGTCTGGCCAGTTTGCGCTCCAGCGTTGCCGACAACATTTCGGCTGAAGGGCAGGCGGCCCTGGACAATCCCAACCAGAATCAAACCAGCCGGCCACCCCCGTCGGTCACCCAATAGCAAACTCCCCGACCGGCCAAGGCCGGCTGAAACCCCATGACCCGCACATTCCTGCTGCTGCTCGCGCTATCCGTTGCAGCCTTCGCGCAAAATGCCAGCAGCCTGCGGACGGTCATTGTCTTTGGGGATTCCATCACCGAGGGCGGAGCGTTGCCCAAAGACCAGCGCGATCGCGTGTGGTTGAAGCAGATCGAAGCCCTGTCCAACGGCACCCTGATCCTGCTCAACGAAGGGAAAGGCGGCCGCCCGACGAATTCGGAGAAGGACTTCGAGGCGATGCTCCAACGACGCCCGAAGGCCGACGCACTGGTCATCGCCCTCGGCATGAACGACTCACGCGACATCACGACCAACTGCGTGCCCAAGGCCGTGGCCCATGTGCGCGCGATGATCGGCAAGGCACGGCAGGCCCAGGGCGAGAAATTCCCCGTGCTGCTGGTCGGGCCGACGAACATCAACCGCGAAGCGCTGGGCCCGACCAAACCCATCGGCGCGCAGCGCGAGGCCAATCTGCGTGAACTCGGCTCGGCCTTTGCGCAGCTCGCCACCGAGACGCATTGCGAATTCATCAGCCTCTTCGGCGTGGTGCCCGAGGCGTCGCTGCTGAAGGACGGTGTCCATCCCGACGCCGAAGGAAATGCCGCGATTGCGAAGGTGCTGGGGCAAAAGCTCCAAACTTGGCTGGCGGGTCGCCGATAGGACGTGGTCATCAAGAGATTCCCGCGCTGTTCAACGGACGCAGCAGCAACAGAAACAAGTCACTCTCGGGCATGGAGGAAGAGGCGGTTCACCTCGGTGCGGACTTGCTCCTCGGACCAGTCAGTCACGGGACGACCGAGGCGGCCAGTTTGCGGGCGATCACCACGTGTCCGAAAATGGCCGCCGGCACCAGCACGCCGGGCAGCCACACGTAGGGGAAATACGCGACCCAGGTGTTGAGCCGTGCCGGGTCCGTCCCAAACGCGTGGAACACCGGCGTGGAGGCGATGGCGATGGCGAGGATGTTCAGCAGCAGGAGGATTCCCAAGGTATTCCACGCCCGCAGCCACCCGCGCGAAGCGCGTCCCTTGCGGGCCAGCAAAGCCACGACCACCGCACTGGCTCCGGTGACGATGTCGAAGTTCCAGCCCGAGAACGACATCTGCACCGGCATGATGCCCGCGCGCGCCGCCTCGTGCATGACCAGTTCCAACGGCAGCCGAAAGGATTGCAAACCGATCAACGCCCAGAATGGCAATCCATCCGCCACGCGCCGTCCCACTGGCGAAAAGCCGAGGACCAGCGCCGCGCCGAACACCATGAGCAGAAACAACCCCAGCGGCGGCGGTCGCTGGTCAAAGCGTGCCAGCACACCGCTGCTTGCGAGTGCCGCACAGCAGCCCAGCCACACCGCCATAACGAGGCCGCCCAACTGGTAACTGCGGTTGGAAGGTGTTCCAGCGGGTGCGGCCTTTCCCCATGCCACCACAAAAGCACCGGCCAGGGTGATCGCCAGAATCACCATCCCTGCGCTGACAAACGATGAGGCGTTCGGGGGCATGGTTGCCAAATCCGCTGGCTGGTTGGTTCATCCCCAGCCGAGGCAAAAATGCATCATCCACTCCGGGCAGGCAAGTGTACGGGCCGCCTCGATAATCAGGAATTCATCCGCCAGATGGCGAAGTTCAAAGCCGAGGCAAAGGTCACCCAAAGGAGATAAGGCACGAGCAGCCCGCCCGCCCAGCGCTCGACCATGAAGAACTGCCGCAGGGTCACCGCAATGGCCAGCCAGAGCAGCACGATTTCACCAAACGCCCAGCCGGGCTGCTTCAGACCGAAGAAGAGCGGCGTCCACGCGGCGTTGAGTGCGAGCTGGATCAACCAGCAGCGCAACGGCAACGTCCATCCGACGCGCTGCCACACGCGCCACGCGGCCGTGGCCATGAGCAGGTAAAGGACGGTCCACGCCGGGCCAAACAACCAGCCGGGCGGGGTCCACTCAGGTTTGGCCAGACCGCGATACCAGTCGCCCGGTGGCGACCCTGCCCCAGCCAGCGGGGCCAGGAAGGTCAGACCGATGAAGCCGATCAGGGCGAGGGTTGACTTGGAATTCATGCCGTCCATCACCAGTTGACGTCCGCGAGGACACGTTGCGCCAACTGGTTAATCCGCTCCGGGAGTTCAACCGCTCAGGGAACACTGCCCGGACGTCCCGGCACCCGCTGATCTTCCTTGAACTTGAACGCCGGCTTGCCCGTGAGATCCGTGCTCGTGAAGGACGGGCACCAGTGCCGCTCGACGTGCGCGACGACGAGGTCCGTGCCGGTGAAATGATCCACGCCCGGCGGACGTTCGGGGTTGTACATCGTGTCCGTCAGGTCGCGCATCAGGGCCACGTTCAGGCCCAGATACACCTGCTGCCGGATGGCGAAGGGCCGGCCCAGCACGCACATGTTCAAGTGCACGCCGCACAGGATCACGTTCTTGATGCCGCGTGCGGCCAGCAGGTTCCACGTCTCCTGTCCGTTGTCCGTGAGCGCGTCGCCCGGGGCGAGTTCGAGGGTGGCAATCTGCCGGGTCCACGCCTCGCGGATCACGCACTTCGCGCCGGTGCAGGAGCAGCCCATGTCCGAATCATCGATGGGCAGCACGCTTTCGTGTTTGGGATCGGTCCAGCACCACGCCGTGCCCCAGCGCTCCGCCGAGGCCAGCGGCACGGGCGTTTTCACGAACGGCGCGCTCTGGGCCAGCCGGCGTTGCGGCGTGTCCTTGTAGAACCCCGTGACGGAACTGGGTGCATGGATGATGAACACGCCGCGCGCGCGGGCCTGTTTCACCACCTCGTTCAACGGCCCGGCCATCTCGCCCACGCGCCGGGAGGCGGACTTGCACCAATGATCATCCCACATGTCTCAGAGGATGAGCGCGGTCTGCTTCGCCTCCCAGGCGACGGTTTTTTCGGTGAAGTCTCCGCGACCGCCGGCAGTGCGTGAACGGAGGTTGAGGTGCAACGTATTGTCAGCGGCGGAGGCGGTCAGGCTCATGAGAAGCAGCGCGCCCACCGATCCGAGCAAGCTGCGAACCCGGAGGGACAGGGCGGTCGAGGTGCGGTTCATGGCGTGGAGAATGCGCCAACGCGCCGCGCAGGGAAAGCGCAGATCACCAAAGGCTCCGACCTGCTTTAACTTCCGGGGGCACCGGGCACTTACGAAACCCTTAACCCAGCCGCCTGGTGGTCCGGCGTCGATTACCGTTCGATGATCCGGTAAGTCCGCCGGGAAACCGCGCCAGAGGTTTGATCCACGTAAAGGAAGCGTCCGTTGCTGGTAGTGACTCCGCCCACGTTGGTGGTCCAGACCGTGGTGGGGCCACTGGGATTGAGCGTGTGATGAACTTCAAACCGGCCGGGGTCGGCGGACAGCGTGCCATCCGGGTCACTGAAGTACAGTTGCACCCGACCATCAAGCTGCCGCTGCGGGGACAGCAGCCGCTGCGGCACCTGCACCCACACGTTGGCGTTGCTCGAGGTCACGCTGCCGAAAGCGTTGGTGATGGTCACCGCATAGAGCCCGCTGTTGGTACGGCTGAGCGGACCGAGGGCATACGTGGCATTGGTCGCACCCGGAATGGGATTGCCATTGAAGAGCCATTGGAATTGGAACAACGCGGCGGTGTAGATCCTATGGGCCAGCGAACAGGCAAAAATCTGGATCCCAAAATACTTCCCCCCCGAATCGGACGAGGAGGTGCAGTCCGCGATCACCATCTGGCTCGCAAAAATCACCCACCAAACCAAACCGGAGGCGCTCCGTTGCCGCCAGCAAGTCCGGCAACTGGTGCTGCGGCTGGTCGAGCGCGTGAACGCCCATTGCCTGGTTCTCACGAGCGAAGAGGAGGTGCTGGATGCTGCTGGGATCGCCCGGCTCTTACACCTCAGCGGCCGGGAAGGCGACGTGCTTTACTGGCTGGTCGCGGGCCGGGACCGGAGCGAAATCGCATGCACTCTCTTCATCAGCAAGCGCACGGTGGACAAGCACTGCGAAAACCTGTTCCTCAAACTGGGCGTTACTGACCGGACCGCTGCCGTCCGCCTCGTCGTTGCCCTGCCCGGTTTCACCCTCCAGTGATCCTGGTTCGCTGGCTTTCCTCCGTCCGGGCAGCAGTTGTTACGTGAGGGAACCCATGCCAAACCAACGGGGAAAATGAAACGGGCTGGCATGGGCGCACTTACTAACTGACCAACTGCCATCTGCAACTAACCCGTCTAGACTGCAACTGACACCATCAACCAACATTCGCGCCCATGACAGCCACACAGCAGGATAGCACACTTTCGCCATTTGCAGGGATATTTTTGGGGGCTTGATTTAAGCGCCCCGCACTAAACCACCTTCCCGGACTCTTGGGCCGGATTTGCCAATGGAATCGGCCGGCATCCCGTGGTCGCGGGGCCAGCCAAAGAATTGCCCCCGTCGGCCGACGCGAATGGCAGGGACATGTGATTCTGTTTGTCAGCGTGCCGTCCAGCCGCCAGCGTAACGGTCTGTATGGCACGCAAACCCAGTCCTGACCGCTTGCTGGCATTTTTCACCGACACCTTCGGGCTCGGCCGGGGCGGATCAATCTGTTTCCTGCTCCTCATCGCCGGGTTCCTCCTGTTCCTGGGCTACTTGTTCGCCCGTCTGAAACCGCCCACCCACCTCACCATCACCGCCGGCCCGCCCGGCAGCCTCTTTGAAACGAACGCCCAAAAGTATGCCACCATCCTGGCACGCAACGGGGTGAAGCTGCGCATCCTGACCTCCCACGGTTCACTGGAAAATCTAAACCGGTTGCACAATCCCAAATCCCGGGTGGACATCGGCTTCGTGCAGGGCGGGCTGACCAATGCCTTGGGCTCCGAACCAGTTGGGCTGACAAATGCGACGAGCTCCGGGCAACGCGGTTCGGATAACCGGGCAGCGGCTTCCCCCGGCGGGCCAACCAATGCGTTGCCCACAGCGCAACTGTTTTCCCTGGGCAGCGTTTTCTATGAGCCCCTGTTCATCTTCTACCGGGCCGAAACCAACTTCACCCTGCTCTCCGAATTTGCCGGCAAACGCCTGTCCATCGGCCCGCTCGGCAGCGGCACCCGCGCCCTTACCCAGACCCTGCTGGCCACCAACGGTGTCAGTGCGGGAGGTGCCACCGAGCTGCTGACCATGGAGTCGGAGGCGGCGGCCAAGGAATTGCTGGACGGACGCATTGACGCCGTCTTCTTCATGGCCGATTCCGCCTCCTCCCAGGTGACCCGGCAGCTCCTGCGCACGCCCGGCATACGGATTTTCGACGTGAAGCAGGCCAATGGTTACACGCGCCGCTTCCGTTACTTAAACCAGTTGGAAATCCCGATGGGCACGCTCGATTTCGGCCGGAACATCCCGCCGCAGGACATCCACCTCATCGGCCCGACGGTGGAACTGGTGGCTCGACCCGATCTGCATCCTGCTCTCTCGGACCTGCTCTTGGAGGCGGCCCAGGAGGTTCACGGCAACGCGACGCTGCTCCAGCGCCAGGGCGAGTTTCCGTCCCCGGTCGAGCATGAGTTTCGTATCAGTCCGGACGCGCAACGCTACTACAAAACGGGCAAGAGCATGCTCTACCGTAGCCTGCCGTTCTGGCTGGCTGCATTGTTGAACGGCATCCTGATCGTCTTCGTGCCGTTGATTGTGGTGTTGATCCCGGCCTTCCGGTTCATTCCCACCCTCTACCGTTGGCGGATCAGGCTGCGGATCAACCGGTGGTACCGGGCCCTGCTGGCACTGGAAACCGACCTGTCCGAGCACACCACGGTCGAGAAGCGGGAAGCCTTGCTGCTGCGGTTGAATCAGATTGAAAGCGCGGTTTCCAAGTTGAAGCTGCCAGCTTCCTTCGGCGATCAGTTCTATGGCCTGCGCGGCCACATCACCTTCGTTCGCGACCGGCTCACGGCCAATAGCAAGGTGCAATCGAACTGATCCCAAATTCCGAAGGGAAAACCGCAGATGACGCGGATGACACGAATAAAGCACCGGTTGCGCAAGCTCGCTACCGGCGGGTTGGTTCCCCAATGCAGCGCTGAAAAGCCTTTCCCATCCGTGTCATCCGCGATATCTGCGGTTTCAATTCCGGATGGACCAGGATAAGCCGGCATAAGCGCCCTGAACTGGGCGCATCTTGACACTGCCCCGCGCTCCGGGGGCAGTGCCTCAAGATACGCCCCCCGGAACTCCTTCACCACGGGGTGAACTGGCGGTCAGATGTTCCCATCCGTGTTCCGTCCGTGTTTCATCCGTGGCTAATGAGCCCTTCCGGCTCATAGCCCCATCAGATTCCCCAATGACGGGATCAAGTCATTCGATTTACGCATTCTCCCCATCAGGTGTTATTGATCACCACGAATTGAACAACAAATTCGCAACTGAGACGAAAGACCTGATTATGAAAAAGCTCCTGCTTCTCGCCCTCGCCCTCGCCGCCAACCTGGCTTCCGCCGAGAACTTCCACCACGACCGCTGGAACCACCATGAGTCCCATGGCTTCCGCCTGGGGCCCATCTCGGTCATCGGCTGCCTGCCCAGCGTCCCCGCCGGCCACTGGACCACGCGGTACGAGACGATTTATGTGCCCGGTGCCTACGTAACCGTGGCCAATGCCTACGGCCAACCCCAGCTCACGTTCGTGCCCGGCCACTACGAAACCGTCAGCCGCCAGGTCTGGGTGGCCGGCTGTTTGTAACCAGTGGAACTCCCCTGCCCCTTGCCGAACCAGGGGCAGGGTGAGATATGCCCCCGTAGTCGCAGGCTTCACAGACTGTGTGAAAACTTCAACTCACGCTGGAGTTGGCCGGCTTCAGCAACGGAGTTGCGTAAGAAAGTAGCCCACGGCGCGAGCCGTGGGTATATGGACGATGGGCACCAGCCCCGTAGGGGCGGCAGAACTCTCGTCCAAAATCGGTTTTTGAAGAAATTCTACCGCCGCGCAGCGGCTCACGGCCTCCTCGACTCCTGCCCACGGCTCGCGCCGTGGGCTACTGTCTGTCGCAACTCCGTTGCTCCCCGATGGGGCTTCAAGTTTTCACACAGGCTCTTCAGCCTGCGCGTCAAACCCGGCTGACCGCCGCAACCTGAAGGTTGCGCCTAGGGACGCGTGGACTCCACTTCTCCCTCCCGGCCAACCTCCCGCTTGCCTGCCACTCCGGGTTCAGGGACGCTGGTGATCCGAATGATGAAGAACCTTGTGCTCCTGTTGGTTGCTCTTTCCCTCGGAACCGCCCACTCCACCGCCGCGCCCGCGCGCGTGGGAACTTCTGCGGGGGGCTTTGCCACCGCCATCCGACCGGAGGACGTGGACGACACCGCCTTCGCACAGTGGGCGGAGGGCCGGGAGACGCCGGTGGTCAATAAGGACGGCGTGGCCGCGTTGCTGTGGACCACCAAGACTGCGCCCAGCCATTCCGCCCTCCTCTTCGGCGAGAGCAAAAGTCCCGGCGTGCGGCACCTACGCATCGGCTTCAAGCAGCCGGTGGCCGTGGGCAGCGTGCTGGTGCGGGGCGGCGGGACCCTGAGTGTGCTCCGTAATGGAACAACAACTCCCGGCCAACTCGACGACGAGAGCGCGTGGCTCCCGGCGGAACGGCTGGTCCAGCGTGCGCCCGCCACTGCCGAGGTGGAGGGTGACGGGTTTGCGCTCTGGGTGCTCCCACCGGGCACGACCACCCGGGCGCTGCGTTTCACGCACACGGCGCAGGCGACGGACAAGGTTTACGCCGGCACGCTCGGCGGCCTGCTGGTGCTGGGCGAACGCGTCGCCAACCTCGCGCCCCAGGCCGTCGCCGCCGCCAGTGACAACCCCCAAAAGGCGGCGCTGGTGAACAACGAGAAGCTCGAAAAGTGGAGCCGCGACCTGTGGGACTCGGAAAGCGAAACGCCGCGCGCCTCGATCAAGGACCAGCCGGCCTGGGTCGTGTTATCGTGGTCGCGACCCGTACAGTTGCGCGGGCTGGCGGCGCTCTGGGCAGGCTTTGCCACGGCTGAAATTCAGGCGTTGGCGGCGACCACCCAATCCCCCGTGCTGGAGGCGACCGACGCGGACTGGCAGGCCGTCAGCACGTGGTCCGGCGTGGACACGCAGTATCCCCGGCAGCTTGCAGTGAACTGGCTGGACTTCGGCCAGGACGTGACCACGCGCGCGGTGCGGTTGCGGCTGCGTGAAGTCGCGAAGGTGAATCATCCGCACCTCAACAGCGCCACGAAGAACGGCCAGCGCGTGTGGCTCGGTGAGTTGATGGCGCTGCATTCACTCGGCAGCGCAACCCTGGCGTCAGTGGTGCTGCCCGCCGTGCAAGTTGAATTGCCGCACCCACCGATTCCCCTCCGCTTTTCGCTGAAGCGGGCCGGCCTGGTCACGCTGGTCATCGAAGACGTGGCGGGCCGTCGCATCCGCAATCTCCTCAGCGAGACACCGTTTCCTGCCGGCGACAACACGGCGTGGTGGGACGGGCTGGATGACCTCGGCCGCGATCCCGAGGCGGCGAAGCACGGCATTTACTCCGTGCCCGGCACGCTGGTGAAGCCGGGCCGTTATCGCGTGCGCGGACTGGTGCACGACGAACTCGCCTTACGCTACGAGTTCCCCATTTACACCGCCGGCAACCCCGCCTGGAACACCGCCGACAACACCGGCGCGTGGCTGGCGAACCACACCCCGCCCAGTGCCGCCGTCTCCCTGCCCGGCGACCGTTCGCCGGATGGCCAGCCGCGCGTTTACCTCGGCAGCTTCGTTTCCGAAGGCACGCACGGACTCGCGTGGGTGGATCTCGATGGCCGCAAGCTCGGCGGCGAAAAGTGGGTCGGCGGCGTGTGGACCGGGGCGCCCTACCTCGCGCGCGATGATGGCAGCGAGCGAGCGCCGGAACACCTGGCCTACGTCGCGTCCGTCTGGACCACCGGCAAGGGCACGACCGAGGCGGAACTGCGGCTCACGGCGCTCACGGCGAAGGATGATCTCGCGGTCTATCGCGAGACGTGGCCCCTGCCGTCCAAGAACTCGAAGGACAACCAGCTCGCGGCGGAAATCAGCGGGCTGGCGGTGCGCGATGGCGTCGTCGTGGTGGCGCTCAAGCGGTTGCAAAAGCTCGTGCTGATCAACGTGCGCACGAAGCAACGGCTCGGCGAACACGAGTTGCGCGAGTCGCGCGGACTGGCGTTTGACCCGCAGGGCCGGCTGCTCGCGCTCAGTGGCACCCGGCTGCTGCGCTTCGCGTTCGACAAGTCCGGCAAGCTCGGTGCGCCGGAGGTGGTCATCGCGAGCCAGCTTGAAGACCCGCAGCACGTGATGACGGATGCGACGGGCCGTTGTTACATCTCGGACTGGGGCCGCGCGCATCAGGTCAAGGTCTTCAGCCCCGCCGGCAAGTTGCTCCACGCGATCGGCCAGCCCGGCGTGCCCCGGGGCGGCCTCTACGAGCCGCAGCACCTGAACCATCCGGCCGGACTCACGCTCGACAGCCGGCAGCAGCTCTGGGTCACCGAGCAGGACGAGCAGCCCAAGCGCGTGAGCGTGTGGACGCCCGAAGGCAAGTTCCTCCGCGCCTTTTACGGCCCCTCGGAGTACGGCGGCGGCGGCTTCCTGGACAGCGGCGATCCGGGCCTCTTCCACTACAGCGGCATGACCTTCCGCCTCGACTGGGCGACCGGGCGCAACGACCTCATCGCGGTCCCGTATCGCGTGGACGCGGCGAAGCTCGAGCTGGGTTTCCGCAACAAGCCGCCGGAGTTTGCGTTCTACCGGCAGGGCCGGCGCTACTTCTCGAACTGCTACAACAACAACCCCACCGGCGGCTCCAGCACGGCGTATCTCTTTGTGGAACGCGACCACGAAGCCACCCCCGTCGCCGGCATTGGCCGCGCGAAGGACTGGAATGTGCTCAAGGCCCCGGAGTTCCGCTCGCGCTGGCCGCAAGGGATCGACCCGGCCGGCGATCCGAACAAGAACCCGGCGGTCTTTGCGTGGAGCGACTTGAACGGCGACGGCCTCGCGCAGCCGGACGAGGTGCAAATCCTGCCCGGCCAGTGCGGCGGCGTCACAGTGATGCCGGACCTCTCCTTCGTGCTCTCGCGCTGGGAGGGCAAGGCGGTGCGGCTCACGGCCCAGCGGTTCACCCCGGCGGGCGTGCCGGTCTATGACCTCCAAACGCGCGACGTGCTCGCCGAAGGGGTGCAGGGGCCGAAGAGCAGCGGCGGCGACCAGGTGCTGGTGCATTCAAACGGCTGGAGCGTCGTGACGCTCGGCGTCGCGCCGTTCTCGCCGTACTCGTTGTGCGGCGTGTTCAAGGGCGAGGCGCGCTGGTCGTATCCCAGCGTGTGGCCGGGCCTGCACGCCTCGCACGAGGCGGCGGTGCCGGACCGGCCGGGCGAAGTGATTGGGTCCACACGCCTGCTCGGCGGCTTCGTCGAGAGCCCGGCAGGACCGCTCTGGTGCGTCAACGGCAACATGGGGCCGATGTATCTCTTCACGGCGGACGGCTTGTTTGTGCAGGCCCTCTTCCAGGACATCCGGCTCGGCCAGCACTGGTCCATGCCAGCGGCGCAACGGGGGATGCTCCTCAACGGCGTTACCCCGCACGACGAAAACTTCTTCCCCAGCATCGGCCAGACGCCCGATGGCAAGGTCTTCATCCAGGACGGTGCCCGCAGCAGTCTCGTGCGCGTGGATGGCCTGGCGACGTTGCTCCGCCTGCCCGATCAGGAACTCACGGTAAGCGAGGCCGACCTCCGCCGCGCCCAGCAATGGACCGTGCAGAGCGAAGCCGCGCGCCAGCAGTCCGTGGGCCGCGAGACGCTCGTCATCGCGTGGCGCGATCGCGCGCCGGTCGTGGACGGAAAGCTCGACGAATGGAGCACCGCGCAATGGGCCACCGTGGACAAGCGTGGGACGCGCGCGTGGTTCAACAGCGACGCCAAACCCTACGACGTGAGCGCCGCCGCGAGCATCGCCGGGGACCGCCTCTTCGTCGCCTTCCGCACCGGCGATGCCAACCTGCTCAAGAACTCCGGCGACACGCCCAACGCGCTCTTCAAGACCGGCGGCGCGCTCGACGTGATGCTGGGCACCAACGCGAAAGCCTCGGCCAACCGCGCGGACGCGGCCCCGGGCGACCTGCGCCTGCTCGTCTCCGTGGTGAACAAGAAGCCCGTCGCGACCCTCTATCGTGCCGTCGTACCGGGCACCGCGCCGGGCGCACGCGTGCCGTTCTCCTCACCGTGGCGGACGATTCATTTCGACCGCGTGGAGGAGGTCAGCAGCCAGTTGCAATTCGCCGCCGACGACGGCAACTACGAGTTTTCAATTCCGCTGGCCGCGCTGGGCCTGACCCCGGCGGAGGGCATGGTCTTGCAGGCCGATCTCGGCGTGCTGCGCGGAAACGGCTTCGAGACCGTGCAACGCGCCTACTGGAGCAACAAAGCCACCGCGATTACGGCCGACGTGCCCAGCGAAGCCCAGCTCACCCCGCAACTCTGGGGCCGCTGGCGCATCGAGAAACGCCCGTAAGCCGCACCCCGGAGCGCCGGTCTCCGACCCGGAGCGCTGATAATCTGGCAGGGTGAGACTCCGTCGAACCCCATTCCGAGCAACGCCAGGCGAGCGCAGCGAGCTTCACGGGGCAACGCGCAAACCCGAAGATGCTCGCTGCGCTCGCGTCGGCGGGGCCGGCCAATGGGGTTCGACGGAGTCTCACCCTACCAATACCCGGCAGCGGACGTAGGCGTCCATGCTCCACGTTCGAGGCGGAGAGGGTGGAAAATGCGTCCGAACGCCGGGTCAGGGGACCCGGGCCTACAGGGGGCCGTGTTGTAGGCCTGGTGCCCTCACCGGCGTCCCCCGTGGGTGCACACGGCCTGCGGAAAAGATAAAGGCCAGCGTCACCCCTTGCCCAACCTCACTTGACCGGCTTGGCAACGGGGGCTTCCCAGCCGCCGCCGGAGGCCTTGATGAGGGCGACGTTGGCGAGCAGGAGTTCGGCGTTCAGGCGCACCACGGTGCGTTCCAGCACGAGGGCGGCGCTCTGCGCGGTGGCGACTTCGAGGTAGGTGACAAGGCCGGCCTGGTAGCGGTTGTTCGCGATTTCCAGCGTGCGTCGCGCGGCGGTCAGGGCGGCTTGCGCGGACCCGATCTGGGCGGCCAGTTGGCGCTGTGCGGCCAATTGATCTTCCACTTCCTGGAACGCGGCCAGGATCGTCTGCCGGTAGTTCGCCACGGTGGCGTCGTAGCCGGCGATTGCGGCGGCGCGCTGGCCCCGCAGGCGGCTGAGCGGAAAGAGCGGCAACTCCACGTTCGGACCGATGGCCCACAACCGGCTCGGCCAGTCGAAAAGCGAACCCAGGTTCGCCGATTGCAAACCCGCCGTGCCCGCGAGCGTCACGCGCGGATAAAACGCCGTCTGCGCCACGCCCACGTCGGCATTGGCCGCCGCCATGCGCCGCTCGGCCGCCGCGATGTCCGGCCGGCGTTCGAGCAGTTCACTGGGGAGCACCGCCGGCACCGGGGGTGCACTGGCCGGGGCTTCCTTCGTCAGCGAGAGCGCGAAGCCCGTGGCCGGCTGGCCGCAGAGCGTCGCGAGCGCGTGCCGCAGCTTCGCCCGTTGCAGCTCGATGGCGGGCAGCTCGGCTTCGGCGGTCTTGAGCTGGGTCTGCGCCTGCGCGACATCCAGATCGGTGGCGATGCCGCCTTTGCGGCGGTTTTCGGTCAGTTCGAGCGACCGGCGGTAAGTGGTGAGCGTCTGTTCCAATAACGCATGCTCCACGTCCAGCGAACGCACGGTGAAATAATCCGCGGCGATCTCGGCGAGCACCGCCAGCCGCGCCGACTCGATGTCATCCGCCGCCGCCGCGAGGCGGGCCTGCGAGCCCTCGATCTGCCGGCGCACGCGGCCCCAGAAATCGATTTCCCAGCTCGAATTCACGGTGAGGTTGAACGTGCTGTAGTTGAACGCGGCCGGCACGCCGTTCCGCTCGAAGGCGTTTGCACTGGTGCGCTGGCGGTTCGCCGAAGGGTTGCCGGTGACGGACGGCAGCCGGTCGGAACGCGAGACGTCCAGCAAAGCCCGCGCCTGCTGGAAGCGCGCGTAGGCGCCGGCGAGCGACTGGTTGTTCGTCGTGGCGAGGGCCTGCAGCCGGTTCAGTTCCGCGTCATTGAAGCGCGTCCACCAGGCGGCGCGGGGCTGGTCGGCCGCCGGTTCAGCGGGCTTCCAGGAGCCGGCATTCGTCACCGCACCGGTCTCGGCGAAGGTCGCCGGGACGGTGGCGGTGCCGAGCGCGCCCGGGCGTTTGTAATCCGACGTGACGGCGCAACCGGCGGCCCAGCCGGCCACCAGCAGCACCACGAGAGGGAGAGGGCGCGGGCTCACTTGGATTCCGGGGCAACGGGTTCAAGCACGCGCACGGTGGCGCCGGCCACGAGGGAGTCCGCCGGGTTGAGGATCACGCGTTCTTCGGCCGCGATGCCGGAGGCGATCTCCACCACCGGTCCGAAGTCGCGGCCCAGCTTCACGCGGCGCAGCTCGACCGTGTTATCCGCCCGCACGACGCCCACAAGCGTGCCTTCCGCGTGGAAGATGAGCGTGTTGGCCGCGAGGGTGAGGGACGCGGCCGGCCGGTCATCCGGAAAGGTGACCTGCGCATAGCTGCCGGGGAGGATGTCCCCGCGTTCGTTGTCCACTTCAAGTTCGGTGAGGAGCGTGCGCGAATCGGTGGCCAGCATGCCGGCGGTGCGCACGACCTTCGCGGCGAACTTGCGGCCCGGCAGCTCGGGGATGGTGAGTTCACCGGCCACGCCCGGCTGCATCCGCGGTGCCACCCCTTGCGGCACGCGCACGAACACGCGCAGCTTTTGCATTTCAGCGAGCCGGAACAGCTCGGTGCCGCTGTCGGCCTTGATGAGGTCGCCGACATCCACGCGCCGCGCGGTGATGACGCCGGCAAAGGGCGCCAGGACACGGTCGAAGGCCAGCAGTTCCTCCAACCGGCGGACGTTGGCGCGCGCGGCCTCGACGGTTGCCTGCTTCAACGCGAGGTCCGCCTGTTTCTCGGCGGCTTCCTGCTCGCTCACGCTGGCGGTCTTGAGCAGCTCGGCCCAACGGGTGGCGGTGATCTTGGAGAGGTCGAGGGCGGCCTGCGATTGGGCGAGCATGGCCCGGGCCTGCGCGATTTCCTGGTTCAACTCCGGCGTGTCGATTTCCGCGAGCAACTGGCCGGCCTCGACCTTGGCCCCGAGGTCCACGAGCCAGCGCTTCAAATAACCGCTGGCCCGGGCGTGGATCGGCGCTTCCGTGAGGGGCCGGATTTCGGCGGGGAT
>RFSE01000401.1 GCA_009924135.1 Pseudomonadota bacterium
GGCAACATCGCGCGCCTGGACCGCATCCTGGAGGCCGACAACGACAGCGTCACCCGCTACCAGGCCTCCAAGCAGGCCGACGTGCTGATGCTGTTCTACCTGCTCTCCGCCGACGAGCTGCGCGAGATCTTCGCCCGCCTGGGCTACCGGTTCGCACCCGAGCAGATCCCGGCCACGGTGGACTACTACCGTCACCGCACCTCGCACGGCTCCACCCTGAGCGCGGTGGTGCACGCCTGGGTGCTGGCCCGCGGGGACCGCACGCGCGCGATGAACTACTTCCAGCAGGTGCTGATGTCCGATGTGCTCGACATCCAGGGCGGCACCACCGCCGAGGGCATTCACATCGCCGCCATGGCCGGCAGCATCGATCTACTGCAGCGCTGCTTTACCGGCCTGGAGGTGCGCGACGACCGCCTCATCCTCAACCCGATGTGGCCGGAAAGCCTGGGCGCACTGCGGATGCCGATCTACTATCGCGGCCACCGCCTGCACCTGAGGATCACCGGGCGCAACGCCGAGCTCTCCATCGACCCGGCCGAGCATCCGGCCATCGAGGTCGAGTGCCGCGGGCAGGTGCAGACGCTGGTGCCGGGGACCTCGATGCGGCTGGGTTAGCGGGTGTAAGTCAGCTGACGGGGCCGATCTTGAGGTTGGGAAGCCGTGCCAGAGTCATACGACCGTCGACACTCTTCGTGTAGAAAACGTCGCTGGGAGCCCAGCGGTCATAGTTTTGGATAAGCAAAGTTGTAGAGCTGTTTCTTGCCTTCGACGTGTAGCTCACGGCCACACCACCGCTTCTTTGATTCCGCTTCACTTCGATATCAGACCCCTCCAGCCCGCCGTAGAAGACGACGGCATCGGTGCCGGACTGTGAGCGCCCATCAATGGTTACCCCTTCAATGCTGCTCTTGTAGAGAGCGTAGAGGTCACTACCGGGGCCTCCGTTGACAAGATAGGAAGTTCCGAGTGCCGGCGCGTACCAGTCGTTCCCACCCCTACCCACGTTGTTTTTTGAATCACCTTGACTTGGCGTGTATCCGATGAACTCGCACTCTTGCTTGGAACTGCAGTTGGGAATCATCTCCCGGAATACGTCGTTTCGTCCGTCAACTCCGTTGCCCCCCGGCGTCCGTGATCCGACGACGCCCTCCACGGGGGCGGAATTGGCCAGTAGGGCGTCCCACGTCACAAGCCGGATCAGCGACTCGTTGTAGAGTCCGATCGAATGGGTTGCAGCGGGTAACTTCGCTGACCAATAGCCACCAGCATATCCCTCTTGTATGTCAGGTCTGAGCCTGATCTCGAATTGGTACCCGGGATCACGGCTTCCTAACTTAGCCACGACGTCGTCAGGGTAGTCCTCTTCTCCCTTATGTTCGAATTGGAAAATCCGATTCCTCATCTCCGAATCCGTGAAAGCTGCCGGCCACCGTGCATCTACTGGAACGGGCAGGCCAACAAGGAGATTGAAGAGCGCGCCGATTCCATCGCGTTTGATGTTTTCGACAGATGCACTGAGCCCCCCTGGAAGTTTGAGCCATTCGATTAGGGGACTGGGAGCGCCGAAGGTATAGACCGTGATGGCGTTTTTCACCGCCTGCCAGACATCAGACAGCGAGAAAGTGCGAGAACCTATGGCTTCGGCGTACTTGTCCCAGATGCGCTTGCCTCGGGCGAGAACGTCGGTTTGGTCTAGCGGATAGAAATCGCCCTTTGGAAACGGCAATAAGTCCGCGTAAGCGATCATGGCAACGGCGCCACCCAGGCTGTGGCCGGTAATGATCAACTGGGCCTTTTTTCCGCTCTTCTGAACATCGATCATCTTGCGTAGTACCTCAGCCATGAGCGGCTGAAGGCTGGCGTAGTAGCGGGACCACCCGAACTTCCTGGCGTTGGCATCCCAGTCCTCACGTTCTTCACCGGGACCCGGGTAGCCGAGCAGGCAGTTCAAGGGGCAACTATTGGAGCCCTCGACGGCGAACACAAACTGCTCGGTGCCGTCGCCCGCTACCCGAGAACCAGCGAAGGCGTAGCTCTG
>RFSE01000402.1 GCA_009924135.1 Pseudomonadota bacterium
CGTTCCCCAATACGGGCTTAGATGTGCCGGATGAGCACTCCACCGGGTTGGTAATCCTCGGGCCTGAAGCGGAGTGGTCCAAGGAGCCCAGCTCCCCCGCATTGAAGGCCGCTCAGGCGATACTCGACTCTCGCGGCAATACGCCGCGCCTATACCGGAATGCTGTGGTCTTCCTCGTGCCGGAGCGGACGCGGCTTGAGGAACTGGAGCAAGCAGTAAGAAGTTTTCTGGCCTGGAAATCCATTCTGACCGACGCGGAAGGAGAACGGCCTTCATTGAACCTCGACAACTTCCAACGCACGCAGGCGACTTCACAGCGCAAAACCGTGGACCAAACGGTGCAGAGCCGGATCGCCGAGACCTTCAACATGGTGCTGGTTCCGGCCCAGGAGAATCCAAAGGCGGACATTTTATGGAATGCTCTGCGAGTCAGTGGCAATGACCCGCTGGCGGTGCGGGTGTGGAAGAAGCTGAAGAACGACGAATTACTGGTACCCGCGCTCGGCGCGACCATTCTGCGAAAGCACCTCGATGACGTTCCGCTGTGGCGCGGCGATCACGTGGCCGTCAAACAATTGGCGGAGGATTTCGCACGCTACATCTACTTGCCTCGCCTCGCCGGCCCGGAGGTTTTGGCCCAAGCGATCCGCGATGGCGTGGAATTGCTCACGTGGCCATCGGACACATTCGCTTACGCAGAAAGCCACGATGAGACGGCCGGACGCTACCGGGGCTTGCGAGGCGGGCGGACCATTGTCATCGGCGAGGACGATCCAGGCTTGCTGGTCAAGCCGTACATTGCCCGCCGCCAGCTCGATGCCGAGACGCAAACGCCCGCTTCAGGACCTTGCGCAGGCGGAGCGACGGAGGGGAAGGGCACGACTACTGAAGGCGGAGCTGCTCCCTCGGGCGGAACTTCAGCCTCTCCCACGCTCGTGTCGCGCCGTTATCACGGAACTGTGCGCCTCGACCCGACTCGCGTCGGACGCGATGCTAGCCGCATTGCCGAGGAGGTCATTGCCCACCTGGCCGGACAAGTTGGTGCCGAGGTTCGGGTTACCCTGGAAATAGAAGCCACCCTTCCCGCTGGAGCATCCGACTCGGTTGTCCGCACGGTCACCGAGAACAGCCGCACGCTGAAGTTTGATACCCATGGGTTTGAACGGGAATAGGCCAACCCGACATTCGCCATGCCGCAACTTTGCAATAACATCTACCATGTTTGAGCGTGAGTTTGGAAAAAGCGAATTTGGTAATGTTTTCCTCGCCTTAGCCGGAACGATTCAGTTTGAAAGGGTAAGCACCGTTTGGCGGGCTTGCGGTGATGAAACCCAAACAAGTTCCCGGGCCTCGACGGGAGGCGCACCAAACGGTGCGGCTCCAAATTGACACCAAGGACGCCACGCCGTCCATCCGCATCGGCTTCACCGACCAGCGTCTCACCGCCCACGGAGGGCTCATTGTCTGGTCGCACTTTCTGCGACAGAAACGCTTCCGCCAGCAACTGCGCGAAGTCCTGCCCCATGATCCCACCAGTCCCAACGCTTATGACCCCACCGATGTCGCGCTGGGTTATGTCGGGGGCATCCTCGCCGGCGCGGACAAGCTCTCCCGCGTGGCGTGGTTGCAAAGTGACGCCGCCGTGGCGGAGGTGCTGGGCGTCGAAGCGGTCCCCAGCCAGTCCACGTTGAGCCGGTTCTTCGGCGTGTTCAACCAGCGCACCTGCCAGGCGCTGGCCGGCTTGCACGCCCGCGCTCTTTCCAGCCTGCCGTCCCGGCGGGAGGGTTACACGCTGGATTTGGACTCGTGGGCCTTGTTGCACGAGGACGGGCATCAGGAAGGGGTGGCCGTGGGTTATACCCGGCGCGGCCTCAAGCCCTGTCACCGCCCGCTCATCGCCGGACTGGCCGAGGCCAAGCTGATGGCCAACTACTGGCTGCGCGCGGGCAACACCGCCTGCGTCAACGGCGCGGCGGAGTTCCTGCGCCAGACGGTGCAAGGGCTGCCCGCGCACATCCGTATTGGCCTGGTGCGGGGCG
>RFSE01000403.1 GCA_009924135.1 Pseudomonadota bacterium
GCCATTGTCGCCCTGGCCAAACAGCACCAGCTCCCGGCCATCGCGTTGACCGACCCGAACCTACATGGCGCAGTGGAGTTCTTCCGGGAGGCGAAAAAGGCCGGAGTGAAGCCGGTTATCGGAGCCGAGTTGAGGCTGGATGGCCAGCTACTCTGGCTCTACGTGCAGAACGCCGCCGGCTACCACCACCTGTGCCAGTTGCTTTCCTCGCCCAAGCCCCGGCTGGAAGGGATGACGGAGGGGTTGCTGGCGGTAAGCACCGAGGAATGCCACGCCCATCACTTCCCGTCCCGCTATTACCGGGCCGTCTCCCATGGCGAAGAGCTAAAGAATGGTCCCGGCCCTTACCCGGTTGTGCTGCATCAGCCGGTTCACTACGCCGCCGCCGTTGATCGGTGGAAGTTCGACGTGGTGCAGAGCATCCGCACGCTGACGCTCCTGAAACAGGCGCATCCCGCGAAACGGTTGGACGGGGAGTTTCATTTCCGCCCGCCGCATTTTGTCTCCCACGGGAGCCCCGAGCTGCTGGCCAACACTCTTGAACTGGCCGAACGCTGTAACTTTGAGCTGCCGCTGGGCAAGCCGCAGTTCCCCGCCTTCCTGACGCCGGACGGCACCACTTCCCGCCAGTTCCTGCGCCGGCTCGTCGAGGAGGGATTGCGGCGACGCTACCCGCTGAAGCACACCGTGATGCAGCGCCAGGTCGATGAGGAACTGGGCATCATCGCGGACGTGGGCTACGAGGATTACTTCCTGGTCGTTTGGGACATCCTGCAGGAGTGCCGTCGAAAGGGCATTGAGTGGATCACCCGGGGCAGTGCCGCTGACTCGCTCGTGTGCTACTGCCTCGGCATCAGCGACGTGTGCCCCATCCGGTTCGATCTCTACTTCCGGCGCTTCCTGAACAAAGACCGGATGGCGTTGAACAAGCTGCCGGACATCGACATTGATTTCCCGCACGACCGGAAGGATGACGTGGTGGATTTGATCTTCGCCAAGTACGGGGCGGAACACTGCGCCGTCGTCGGTGGGTTCTCGACTTTCCAAGCCCGCAGCGCGTTCGCCGAGGTCGCCAAGGTCCTGGGCGTGGCCGAGCGGGAGGTGCGGAAGTTCACGGAGCATTTCCCATGGGGTTTTGGCGGGGGCTGGGTGCCGGATGAACCCGCGCCGACCAGCGGTATCGGGCTGATTGAACTCCTTCGCGCCAATCCTGAGACCAGCACGCTGCCGTTGGATGAGGAGCCTTACCGGTCCGCCATCGAGATGGCCGGTTGTCTCGACGGGGCACCGCGCTATCCGAAGATGCACCCCTGCGGCGTGGTGCTCTCCCGCCAGCCGATGCACGAGCTGACGCCCACGTTCGTTTCAGCCAAGGGGTATCCCACCACGCACTTCGACATGGATGCGGTCGAGCTGATCGGCCTGGTGAAGATGGACGTGCTGGCGCAAGGCGGACTGGCGGTGATGCGGGATGCCAAGGACGTGCTGAAAGGCAGAGGCGTGGCCGTGGATTTTGCCACGTTGGAACCATGGCAGGACGAGAAAGTCTGGGAGATGATCGCCAGCGGCGGAGCCAGGGCGGTGCATCACATTGAAAGCCCGGCGATGATTGGCCTCTGCCGGATGTGCAACGTGCGGGACATCGACGGGCTGATCGCCATCGTCTCGGTCATCCGGCCAGGTGCCGCGAACGAGGGAAAGAAGCTCGCGTTCACCCGGCGCTATCAGGGCATGGAGCCAACCGTGTATCCCCACCCCTCGCTGGAAGCCTGTCTGCGGAGCACGTTCGGGCTGGTGGTTTACGAGGAGCACATCCTGCAAATCTGCGAGGCGTTTGCGGGCCTGTCACCTGGCCGGGCGGATGTGCTGCGCCGGGCCTTGGTGAAGCAGAAGCGCGAAACGGTGGCGGAGATCGGCGTGGAGTTTAGGCAGGCGGCGCAACGCCAGGGCCATGCGGAAGCGAAGATCACCGAAGTCTGGGAGCTGGTGACGGG
>RFSE01000404.1 GCA_009924135.1 Pseudomonadota bacterium
GTGTGGCGCAGGGCCAGCAGCTGTTCGAGCTTGTCGCGCAGGCCGAATTCGCCCGCCATCTTGAGGGCATCCTCCTCGGACAGGTAGGAGAGGTGGATGAGGGCGTGCCATGCGTAGGCCACGCGGAGCGGTTCGGGCCACCGCTGGGCCTCGGATGACTTGAACAGGTCGACGTGCGATTCCCAGTGGATCCGGTGATCTTCCCAGACTTGGGGCTTGTCGAGCGGTTCCATGCGGGTCATCTGGATGTTTTCCAGCTGGGCCTGCTCTTGGTCCCGCTGCTCACGGTCAATCTCGAAGTCGGCGTAGCCGCCCATCCGAATCATGTCGAGGACGCGCTTGCGCGTGACGGGATCTTTGGGATCGCCAAAGAGGCCATCGCCAAAGAGGCCCCGGATCATGTCGACGCGGGCGGACCGCAGCATGGGCATCAGGCTATCGGGCTCGATCCGGACGTCGGCCTGCTCGTCAATGCTGTCCCGGGTGAATTCGTAGATCTCGGGCAAGTTGTTCCGGCCCAGCACGCTGATGAGTCGCGGCTCCGTATAGTAGAGCTTCATCAGGTGGCGCATCTTATAGTAGGCCTCTTCCAAGGCCATAGCGTTGCGCTGGATGGCGGGCCCGTGGACTTGGTCGGCGGCCTCTTGGAGGAGGTTGGTCTGGAAGCCGCTGGACGCCCCGCCTGCGCCCCCCATGACGGAGGGATAGATGAGGGAGACGTCATCCATCTCGCGCCGGATGGTATTGAGAACGTTCCATGCATCGCCAATGACGCTGGAAGGTTGGAGGAAGTTGGGCATCGGGATGCCCGGCACATAGTTGACGTTCAGGCGCTCGCCCGCCTCACTGGTGTAGGCGTCCTCGGCGAGGTTGAGCTGCTTGGCCACCACCAGCTTGGGGAAGAAGTGCATGGCCAAGTTCTCGCTCATCTTCGAGCGATACTCGTTGTATTCGGACTGGAGGCCCACCATGCGTTCCACGAAGGCATCGGGCCAGAACTGGCCCGGCGCGGCATCGTCGCAGAACTCGACGCAGGGGTAGGGGTTGCGGTGCGTGTGCTGGAACTGACCCGGCAGTTCCATGTGGGCCTTCAGGAGCTTGTGGCCCGCGACGACGGCGTAGCGGCCTTGGGGGTATTTGGCGCAGGGGGCCGTGAAGCATTCGATCTGGAGGGCGTAGCCGTCGCTGATATCGTCGCCCATGGCCGTGACGGCCCGGGACGCCATGCCCTGCTGACGCGTGCCGAGGTCGGCAATCTGGCGCTGATAAAAGAAGAGGTCGGCGTCGTTCGATTCCTTGGGGATGGCGCCCGGCGGCAGGCCGAAGCGCTGCTCGATGTCGCGGCACTTGACCATGCGGACGCGCATGATCTCGGGCTGGTCGGCCAGCACCTCAATGCCGGGGTCGGCCGGGAGGAATTCGAAGGCCGAGCCGTAATCGACTTCAATGTCGCCCATGACGGGCTGGCGCTGCCCGTCGAGCATCGTGGGGGCGTAGGCCACGCGGTCGTCATCGAAGCGCAGCCACCAGAACGCCTTGCCCGTGATCGGCACCCACTGCATGACCCGCATCCACTGGCTGCGGAGGTTCGTTTTGCGCGTCAGGTATTCAAGGGCTTTCTGGGAGGCCCGGGCATTGAAGATGTCATCGCGGTCCGTGGTAGCCGGGAGAACGGTGGGCGCCGGAGGCGTCTTGGTATACTTGGCCACGCGGGCCACATACTTGGCCTTGATGTGGTTGATGCGGTGGCGCTTGCGGTGGGCGGGCTCGCGCTTGATTTCGAGCCGGTTGGCCTCAGCGTTCCAGCGCACGTCCGGGAAGCCGCGCAGGGCGCTGGCATTGAGATACCACTGGACTTCGTAGGGACGGCGCATCTGCCGCCGGATGTCATATTTCTGGTAGATCTCGGCGACGAGCTGGGCTGACGAGAGGGACTCGTCGGCCGTGGCTGTGGCCACCTCGGGCGTCAGCGGGGGCGGG
>RFSE01000405.1 GCA_009924135.1 Pseudomonadota bacterium
ATATAAATCACACCGGCATACTGCCCGGCGACGGCGCCACCGTGATGCCCGCCTTGGCGAGACCGTCGATGAACTTGGAATAGTTCAGGCCGAACGGACGCACCGCGGCGTTGAGGCGCTGGATGAGTTCCGCGTGGAGCTGCCGGTCCCATGGCCGATTGGCAGGCTGCTTAAGGACCCTGCCGGCTTCGTCGTTGAGCGCCACCACCACAGCCTCTGTTGGCTTGGGGGGAACGTGCCACCGGGAGAGCAAGTCGTAGCTGCCCCGCTCAAATACACCCCGTCCGCCCGCCAGCAGCAGCGCCAACCCAAGCGCAGCCGCCAGCCCCGCACCTGCCGCTCCCGCTGGCCAGCGACGGCGCAGCCGCTGCCCGTTGAACAGTGATTCATGGACGTATTTGCCCCACTTCGCCAGCCGATCCAGCACCATGCCAAGCGCCAGCTGCAAGCGTGCGCCAGGGGGCTTGGCCACCGCGGTTGAGACCATGCCGATGGGCGCGTTCAGTCCGAGGCGGTGCGCCAGCTCCGAGGCGGTCTGCGGACGATCGTCTGGATTTTTGGCGAGGCAGGCAATGATGGTCTCGGCGATGTTTGGCGGGACGGGATTGGTCACACCAAGTTCTGCCATGCGCTCGGCCAGCGGAGTCGCTGGGACGTGCGCGAGTTGGTAAGCGATGTCTCCTGAGTGAAACGGTGGCTTACCCGTGAGGAACTCGTAGAGCGTCGCGCCCAGCGCGTAAATGTCGTCCGTGGGTTTGGGCAGCCGGCCTTCCAGCTGCTGCGGGCTCATGTATTTCGGCGTGCCCGAGCGCACATGCTGGAGTGACGCGTGGTTCATCGTCTGGCTCAGTGTCGCCGCGATGCCGAAATCCAGCAGTTTTGCCCGGCCGCGCCCGTCCACCAGAATGTTCGAGGGCTTGATGTCGCGGTGGATGACCCCTTCACCGTGGGCGTATTCCAGCGCGTCCAGCAACTGCGTTACCAGCGGCGCGAGTGCCTCCCAGGTAGCGATAGACTGAGGCTGCCCCAGCCGCCAAACCACGCCGGACTGCCCCTCGACGAACTCCATCGAGATGAACGCTCCGGTCGCGTGATCGTGCAGGTCGTTGACGCGCACGATGGAGGGGTGCGCAAGCTTTTGGCTGCGCGCAGTCTCCTGCCGCAGCGTTTCCATGCCGGCGATGTCGCCGCGCAACTCGGGTGGCAGCCGCTTCAAGGCCACACGCGAGCCCAGCACGGCGTCCTCCGCCAGCCACACCTCCCCCATGCCGCCACGGCTGAGGTGTTTCACCAGCTTGAAGCGTCCCTTACCCAGGCTGGTGCCCGGGCCATCCTCGGTGCTCCCGGCCCGGTTTGCGGTGTTTGCGGAGGAGCCGGGCTGAGACGCCCTCAGGGAAGAGACCGGTGCGTTGGTGTTCGACTGGGAGCCTGCACCGCCCAGCCCGCACGCCGGGCAAAGGCCCTGCGGCGCGTCCGTCGGCAGCTGGGTTTGGCAGTGGGGACAAATCCGCGTGTCAGCCATGAAGCGTAGTTAGAATACTTGCTAACCATTCCGATGTCGAGCAAGCCTGCTCCCGCCACTGCCCGGATGCCCTTGCCAAGGCCGCGCCGCCGGCATCCGGTGGGGCTGCTGATTCCAGCTCCCCTGCGCCCGGATTCCGCGAGTCGCCTGGCCGTCCCACCTCATGACACTGAGAGAGATAGCGACTGGGTGTGCCCATTGTTGGGTCTCGTCTGTATGTCACAGGCGCACCTTTCAGACGCGTAGCGCGCTCCCGGTCCCGGCCAGGCCTGCCCCGGCGGCAACGCTGACGCCCTGGAGCCCGCCCGGGCCGCTTGCCGCCCGGGCCGGACGGTTGGCGGGAGCTTAACAAACCGGGCGGACCGCCCGTGGAACCCCAGCCATCCGCCCGCTTCCTCACGCTGCCAGACCCGGTGGAGCGGAGCGAAAAACCCCACTTTTGGGGTATTGAAATGGGG
>RFSE01000406.1 GCA_009924135.1 Pseudomonadota bacterium
AGGAACCAAGAACCAAGAACCAAGAACTTCGCAAGCCTTATGAACCCCCTCGAAGCCCGCATCTACCTCCCCGCCACGAACGATACGTCCGGTCGTTTCATGTTCATGCCCGCCGGGACGCATCGCATCCAATGCTCACGCGGTGGACAGCCGGTGGAAGTCACCATGCTCGTGGACGCCCGTTCCGCCGCCGCGCTCAACGCCCAGCTCCTCGCGGTGGCGCGCGCCAAGGCTCCGCAGAAGCCGTACTGCGATTTCAACCACGACAAGGACAAGGCGAGCTTCTGGCCCGCGCAGTTCACCTGGCAGCCCGACGGCGTGTACGTAGAGGGCGAGTTCTCCGCCAGCGGTCGCGCGGCCATTGCGGGCCGGGATTACCGGGGCTTCTCGCCCACGTTCTACGTGGACGACGTCACCGCCAGCCCGGCGCAAGTTGTCTGCAACGAACTTGCCGGACTCAATTTCGGCGGCCTGGTCAACGAACCCGCCTTCCATCAGATCTCGCCCCTGTGGGCGAAAAGCGCTGGCGCACCCAGCGCTGTCGGTGAACCCCCAACCCAAACTGAAGCAATGAACCATACCATCGCTGAACTCCAGGCGGCCAAGGCCACCCTGGAGACGCAGGTCAAAGCCCTCGAGGCCAAGGCCGTCAAAACCGAAATCGAAACCGCTCTGCTCGATGCGCGCCGCGCCGAGTTGCGCAGCACCGAACAGGCCGCGCAACTGGCCGAACTGGCCGCGCGCGACACCGCGCGGCGCGAGCAGGACGCCACCGCCGCCGTACAACGCGCCGTGCAACGGGGCGCGCTCGCCGCGCAGGACACCGCGCTCCAGGCCCGTTGGCAGACCAACTGTGCCAGCCACCCCGACTTGATCGGGATGCTCGAGGCCATCCCCGCTGCGGGCGTTGCACTCGGCGGCCGGCAGACCCGCAGCGTGCAGGTCACGCGCAGCAGCAGTGCGGATGCGTTGAACGCCTTCGATGCCGAGCGTGATCCGCGCCGCCGCTACGCACTCTACACGAAGGAGATCAAACCCCGCCTCGCCGAGGGCGACCCGCTTCCGCTTGATGCGGCCAATTCGCCCGGCACGCTCGCCGGCACCCTGGTCACGCAACGCACGCTGGAGTTGCTCAAGGTCACGTTCCCGGTGCTCACCTGCATCGGCACGGACTTCAGCGACCAGGCCGCGCGTTACAACCAGACCATCAACACGCGCATCGTGGGCATCCCTTCCGTGGTGGACTACGACGCCACCAACGGCTGGGTGGACCAGGACGCCGTGATGACCGACGTGAGCGTGACGCTCAACAAACGGCAGGGCGTGCCGGTCACGTTCAACAGCGAGACGCTCTCGAGCACCGCGCGCCGGTTGTTTGAGGAGATCGCGCCCGCCCAGGCCTACGCGCTGGCCAAGAGCATGGTGGATGCGCTCTACGCGCTCATCACCTCGGGCAACTACAGCAATGCCACCACCGCCGCGCTCAACGCTTTTGCCCGCAGCTCCGTCATCGACGTGGGCACGGCGCTGAACAAGCGCGGCGTGCCCATGGGCAGTGCGAACCGCACGTTGCTCCTGAGCAGCGACTACTTCGGCGCGCTGGCCAAGGACTCCGCCATCGTCACGCTCTCGGCCTACCAACGTCCTGAAATCATCACCGCCGGCATGTTGCCGGATGTGCACGGCTTCGGCGTCGTGGACGCACCGAACCTGCCGACCACGGGCAACCTCACGGGCTTCGGTTTCAGCCGCAGCGCGCTCTGCCTCGTCACCCGCGCGGATGGCGACTACCTCAACGCCCTGCCCGGCGCGAGCTACGGCAACGCCGGCATCGTCACCGATCCCGACCTGGGCATCTCGGTGCAGCAGGTGCAGTACGTGAACCACCAGATGGCCAGCGCCACGCAGCGCATCTCCCTGCTCTACGGCGTGGCCAAAGGCCAGCCCAATGCCGGCCAGCGCATCATCAGCGCCT
>RFSE01000407.1 GCA_009924135.1 Pseudomonadota bacterium
TCTATGGCGTTGGGCATCACGGCACTCGGTTCTTGCAGCAGGAACAGATGCGCTCCGGGGTCGAGACGTGCGCCAAACACCGGGCGATTGGCCGGCTGTTCCTTGAACACGCGCTGTTGACCGCCGACGTGATGGTGGCGCTTGAACTTGCCTGTCGCCGGAATGGACGCGTGAGTTTGCTAACTCACGATCAACTTCCCATGCCCGAGTCCACACGCCAGCAAGCTGAACCGTTCCACTGGAAAGTGACCCTCGCCAATCGAACGAAATTCGGCGTGCTTCCTGACCGCGTGTTCGCGTTGGAGTTTTTGGACCAACCCGCCGGCCGCAACCGCGCTTTCTACTTTCTTGAAGCCGACCGGGGCACCATGCCGGTGTCGCGGCCAACTCTCGCGAAAAGCTCGTTCCACCGAAAACTCCTCGCCTACGAAGCGACGTGGACGCAGGGCATTCACCAGTCTCGGTTCGGCTTTCATCGCTTTCGTGTCCTTACCGTGACCACCAGTACCCAGCGTGCGCAGAACATCGCATCCGTTGCCGCCCAGCTTGAACGCGGTCATGGCTTGTTTCTGTTCACGGACATTGATTCGTTGCTTGGCTCGGAGGACTTGCTGACGTTCCCGTGGCAGACCGCCCGCGTTGGACAGACGGCCAACTTCATGTCGCAGTAGTTTGGCCCTCTGGCGTCAGCGCGCCGACGTGATAGGATGCTCAATGGAAAGACGGCTCATTCTGAGCCGGGCTTAGTTCACCTTGTTCGTTGAAAGGAGCATTCCCATGCCCAAATCCAAGTTTGTCGATTTCAAGCAGGTCAAATCCGCCGTGACCATGGAGCAGGTGCTTCAACACTACGGCCTCCTGGACGACATGAAGCGCAGCGGCGACGGCCTCAGCGGCTGCTGTCCGCTTCACGGTGGCAGCAATCCCACGCAGTTCCGCGTCAGCCTCAGCAAGAACGTGTGGAACTGTTTCAGCGAGTGCAAGCACGGCGGCAACGTCCTCGATTTTGTCGCCGAGAAGGAAAAGATCAGCGTCCACGCCGCCGCTTTGAAACTCTACGCGTGGTTCGACCTCTCCCCGACGGACACCCCGTCCGAGGAAGCGGAAGAACCGCCGCGCACAACACCTCCGGCGCGGCCCACGCAGTCGTCGGCTGCGCCGGTGAGGCAACCCACGACCGCGAAGTCCCAGCCGGAGGACAGCACGCCCAATGCGCCGCTCAAATTCCGGTTGGAACATCTCGACACGAAGCATCCCTACCTCGCCGAGCGCGGCCTCTTGCCGGAAACCATGGTGGATTTCGGACTCGGCTTCTGCGCCAAAGGAATGATGGCCGGGCGCATTGCCATCCCGATTCACAACGCGGACGGCAAGGTCGTGGCCTACGCTGGCCGCTGGCCGGGTGAACCGCCCGAGGCCAACACGCCCAAATACAAGCTCCCGCCGGGTTTCAAGAAGTCGCTGGAGCTGTTCAACCTCGACCGGGCCATCAAAGCGCCGGGACCGCTCATCATTGTCGAAGGCTTCTTCGGCGTGATGCACCTCTGGCAGTGTGGGGTGAAGCGCGTGGTCGCCCTGATGGGCAGTACGCTCTCCCCCGCGCAGGCCGAGTTGATTCGCCAGCACACCGACCGGCACAGCCAGATCATCGTCCTGCTGGACGAAGACGACGCCGGAAGGACCGGACGCGAGGACATCGCCGTCCGACTGTCGCGCTTCGCGTTCGTCAAAGTTCACGGGTTCGAGAAGGAAGGGATGCAACCGGAGCACCTGAGCGCCGACGAGGCGCTTGACCTTGCAGGAGGTGTCCCATGAGCGGCATACCCGTGCAGGGGGAGTTGTTCGCCCTGTGCTGGGAACGGCCCGATCCCTTGCGGCTGCGCGTCCACGACGTGATCCGCATTGATGGCCGGCTGGGCCGGGTCATCCGCGTCAACGACTG
>RFSE01000408.1 GCA_009924135.1 Pseudomonadota bacterium
TCGCCCGTGCCGAGATTCTGCAAGTCGCGCGCCTCAAAGTTGGCGAAGCCGTTCTCCAACGCCTTCGCGTCCGCGTCGCCGACCCGGAACACGACGCGCGTGTAGGGATTTGAGAGCACGGCGCTGGCGACTTCGGTATCGCGCTGCAACTGCCGCAACTCCTGATGCGCGAGGATCAATCCCAGCCGATACTTGCGCGCCCCGGTCAAAATCTCCGTCATGCTCGGCGTGATGAAGTTCTGGAACTCGTCCACGTAGAGCCAGAATGGGCGGCGCGATTCGGCGCGCTGCGCCTGCCGGCTCATGGCGAGTTGTTGAAACTTTGCCACGAGCAACGAGCCAAGCAGGAAGGCATTCTCCTTGCCCATTTGTCCCTGCGGAAGTTTCGCCAGAAAGATTTTGCCGGTGTCGAGGATGTTGGCAAAATCGAGTTTGTTCTCGCGCTGCGACACCATGTAGCGAATCGGCTTGGGCGAAAGGAACGTCTCCAGGCGCGTGAGCACGGGGCCGATGGACTTGTTGCCCGACAACTGCGGGAAGCCCTTTTTCCAGTAATACACGATGTCCGGGTCGCGCACGGTGGCGAGGAACTGGTCGCGAAAGGCCGGTTCAATCAGGAAGCGCCGCAAGTCGGCGAGCGTGCCGCCGCGTTCGCTTTCGAGGAACGCGAGGATGGCGTTGCTGAGGACGCTCCCCATTTGGTCGCCCCATGAGGTCGAGAGCCGTTGGAATACGGAAACGAGGTCGGACGAAAGTAAGTTTTTTTCGAGGTCGGAGTGTGCCGAGAGGATTCACTTTCAACCTCACTCTAACCCTGCTAAACACCTCACCACCTATGAGAAAATGGCACCGTTGGATTGGCCTGCCCGCCGCGATATTTTTCCTTCTCTCCGGCTTCACCGGCATCTGGCTGGAGTGCGAACGCTTCTTCGGCGAGGAAGAGGCCCTCCGCGAGAAACTCCGCGACATCACCTCCCAAGTCTCAGCGAAGACCCCGCCCGCCGAGTTCGCCGCGCAGTTCGCCGCCGCACAGGCCGCCGTGGCTGCGAAGGCCGGCGACCAGCCCCTCGACAAAATCACCTGGCAGCTCAAGGGCGACGCCCCGACCCTCACCTTCTACCTCGGCGGCACCAAGGCCCTCAAGCCCCGCAAGCTCCTCCTCAACGCCAAGACCGCCGCCCTCGTCCGGGAAGATGACTACGACGACGACTCCTTCATCCTCAAACTCCACTCCGGCGAAATCTACGGCGATGGCGGCATGATACTCGGCATCGCCTGGGCGCTCGCCCTCATGGGCCTCACCATCACCGGCCTGGTCATCTACTGGAAGATGCGCCCTAAGGACGCCACCGGCCTGCGCAAAGTCTTCTGGCTCGCACCCGTGGCGCTCCTCCTCACGCCCGCTGCCCGCGCCGACTCGCCCTTCGTCACCGACGACCCGCTCTTTTCCCCCGGATGGGAAATCAAGTTCGGCGGCACGGCGGAACGCAACGCCAACAGCCGCAGCTTCGTCGCCCCCGTGCTGGACCTGAACTACGCCGTCGTGGACAACCTTCGTCTCAACCTCACCTTGCAGGAACGCACCGTGACCCCGCGCGGCGGCCCCACGGAAACGGGCTACGGCGACACGGAATTCAAGGTCAAGTGGCGCTTCCATGAGGAGAACACGAACAACTGGGTGCCCGCCTTCGGCCTCGCGCCCAAACTCTTCGCCCCCACCGCCAGCGTCCCCAAGGGCCTGGGCGACGGCCTCTGGCGCGTGCAGCTTCCCCTCCAGTTTGGCAAGAACCTCGGCCCGTGGTTTCTCTGGGGCGAGGCCGGTTACCAGATGACCCTCCACCGCACCGCCACCGACAACGCCTTCGGCGGCGTCGGCCTGCTCTACAACTTCAACTCCCACTTCGCCCTGGGCAC
>RFSE01000409.1 GCA_009924135.1 Pseudomonadota bacterium
CGCCGAGACGCACCGGTGGAAAGGCGCGGTCTTCGACATTACCAAGCAGGTCACCTGGCTGCTTGATGACCTGAGCTGCCGCACCGTGGCCGACCGCGAGGCGCATCTGCACCGGCTCTTCCCCGGGACGAACTATTCCGTGCTCACCAACGCCTCCGAGGTCATCCGCCTGGTCGAGGACACGCACGGCGATGGACGCGCCGACAAGTCCACCGTCATCGCCGACGGCTTTAACCTGGCAACCGCCGGACCCGCCGCCGGCATCCTCGCACGGAACGACGAGGTGTGGTTCGCGTGCGTGCCGGAGCTTTGGAAAGTTTCGGGTTTGGGGTTGGGGATTTCGGGTTCAACGCCGCAAACCTCCGAAGCGCCCGCTACCAACTCGAAACACAAAACACAAAACCCGAAACAACTCCTGGCCAGCGGCCTCGGTGTTCACATCTCCGTCTCCGGGCATGACCTCCACGGGCTGGTCTTTGGACCGGAAGGACGGCTTTACTTCAGCCTGGGTGACCGGGGCTTCGAGTTGCGGCCGGGCATGAAGCACCCCGGGTTCAGCGCGGAGTACCTCCGCCGCATTGCCCCCGATACTGGGGCGGTTTTCCGCTGTCAGCCGGACGGCTCGGAGCTGGAGGTTTTTTGCATCGGGCTGCGCAATCCGCAGGGCCTAGCATTCGACGCACTCGGCAATCTCTTCACCGTGGACAACGACACCGCCGGACCGGACAAGCCCCGGCTGCTCCACCTCGTCGAGGGCGGCGACTACGGCTGGCGCATCAGCTACCAGCACATGAAGAACTTCGGTCCGTGGGTGACCGAGAACCTTTGGGTGGGTGGCGCGGGTGACATCCTGCCGTGGAGCGGCGAGGTGGCCCAAGGCCCCGCTGGCCTCGCCTTCTATCCCGGCACCGGTCTGCCCGACCGTTACACGAACCACTTCTTCATCTGCGACTTCCCCGGCGGCATCTGGAGTTTTAGCCTCAAGCCCCGTGGCGCGAGCTTCGAGCTGGCCGCCCGCGAGAAATTCCTCTGGAACCTCCTGCCCACGCACGCCGCCTTCGGCCCCGACGGCGCACTCTACGTAAGTGACTGGGTGGAAGGCTGGGGCCAGCCGGAGAAGGGGCGGATTTACCGGGTGAGTGATCCGGCGCAGGCGGGGAGTGCGAAGCTGGCGGAGGTGAAGCGACTATTAAGCGACGGACTGCAAAGTTGCAGTGATACGCAACTCACATCGCACCTTGGACATCCTGATGAACGAATCCGAAATAAAGCTCAACTTGAGTTCGGTCGACGGCTAATTCGCACACTTCCTCCGAGGGAAGCCACGCTTTCGCGGCGGAAAGTTGAAGTCAATTTTCCCCTCTATTGGAAACTTTCGACGCTACTACGAGATGAGAATGCTTCATCCGCGTCGCGAGTGAGCGCGGTGCGCACGTTGAAGCTAATTCCCGAGGGAACCCCGCTTCCGCAAGGTGACGTGGTCAGGGGTTACCAATTCAAGTTGGAGACGTTCGGCCTTGAAAGCGACAAAATAGGTGAGTTGCAAATTTTGGCAGCCTCTTTTGCTTCTGATTCATCGGATGGATTTCGATTATTGCTCGGACTCACAAACAATTTAGCAACAGTGCGCTTACACTTCGCACTAGGTGCGGCAAGGGTCGGGGGTGCGCCTTATGATTCTGGCCATGTGGTTGACTTCATCCGGAGGAACGCCGATACCGACCCCTACCTCACCCACGCCGGCATGATGGCCTTGCTTGGCATCGGCGACTTCGAGGCTATTCAGCGCGCCGCTCGGGATGAGTCGCCCGCCGTACGCCGGGCCGCCATGTTGTGCATGCAGCGGTTGCTGCGCCCGGAAATCTCCCAGTTCCTCCACGACCCCGACCCGCGCCT
>RFSE01000410.1 GCA_009924135.1 Pseudomonadota bacterium
GTTGGGCTGGCAGGGTCAGCTTGAGTTGTTCCAAGAGCACTTGCAGCTCCCGTTCCGGCTGGGTGTGCCGGGTCAGGATCACTTCGCGGCCATCGGTGGTGGGCAGATGCACGTCCACCATTTGTACGGCACAGAACTTCTCCAGCACGGCGCGCGGGGTCAGGCCGCCGGCCACCGCCCGCAGCCGTTGCCGCAGGCAGACGTGGAGCGTGTAGGCGATGAACGCCACCAGGATGTGCGCCTCGATGCGGGCCATCTTCTGGTGGAAGACCGGGCGCAGGCCTAGGTCGCCCTTGAGGTTTTTGAACGCCTCTTCCACCTGCACCAACTGCATGTAACAGGTCCACAGTTCGGCCGGTTTGCGTCCGGTGAGGTTGCTGCGCAGCAGGTACCGCCCTTCGCGCCGGCGCACGACGCGCAGCCGGGCGCGGTGCCAACGAAACTGAAAGGTCGTCGCCGTGACGGCCTGGTCGGGGGCGGGCACGGTGATCTGGAGCAGGGCGTAAAACCGGCCGGCCTCCTTCTTGGCCGCCCCCAACGCCATGAGCAGCTGGTCCCGCTCGGGTAATTGCCGCCGCAGCTCGTGCAGGCGGGCCAGCAGACGGCGCAGTTTCTTGCGGCGGATGGCGCGCTCCTTGTCCACGCGCCCGGCGCTCTGGGCCAGCACATACACCTCCTCGTCCTGCGGCAGGAGTTTGACCTGCACGCCCGTGCGCACGGCTTCCCAGGGCCGGTCGAGCAGGGCCTTTTCCAACGCGCTCAACGCGCCTTTGGGCGTGCCTACGAGATAGCTCACGGGCGGATCGCTCGCGCGCATCTGCTCCAGCACGGCCTCGGTGGGGATGCCCCGGCCCATCAGCCACACGCGCCGGGCCTGGCCGTAACGGGCCGCAATCTTTTCGAGAAAGCTCTTCAACGTGGTGTTGTCCGCCGTGTTGCCGGGGAGGACTTCATAGGCCAGCGGATAACCTTCGGGCGTGACGACCAGGGCGATGACCACCTGCGGGCAGTCGGACCGGTGATCGCGGCTGTAGCCATGCCGGCGCGGGTCCGCCGGATCGGCCGGTGTGTCAGTCTCAAAGTACGTGCTCGTCAGGTCGTAGAGCAGCACCTCGTAGGTCGCGCCGAAGAGGTCGCGCCACTGGTCGCGCAGGTGGTTGAAGAGCTTGTCCTTGAGCGGCAGGACGTGATCCAGCGTGGCGTAGAGCTTGTGGATCTCCGCCAGGCCGAAGTCGCCGCCCAGCAGGTCGGCCAGCGCGGTGCGCGCAAACCAGTCGCGATGCAGGTGCCACTCGGAGCCGGGGGCCAGCAGGCGCTGGGTGACCAGGACCTGAAGGATTTGATCCCAGCGCGTACCTTTGCGCGAGGCGGGCAGGTGGGTGGCGAAGAAGGTGTCCAGGCCGAGCTGGCGGTAGAGTTCCAGCGCGAGCCAGCAGCCACCCCACTGGCGGGGCCGGCGCAGCGCGAGTTCGTCCAGGCGGATGCGCACGACGCGCTCGTCGTCGGTGGGCGCGGGGCGGTCGTGCGGGAAGAGGGCGATCTGGGTGGGCGCGGCGGAGTCGGGCGTGTGGGCGTCGAGCGTCTTGCGCCAGGCGGCGCGTTGCGAGTCATTGACCTCGCCGAGGTAGAGCACCTGGCGCTGGACGACGCGGCCGTCGTGGAGCCGGCGGTTTTCGACGACACTCCAGTAGGTGTGCTCCTTGCCATCCTTCTTGCGGCATTGTGAACGTAAGAACATTCACGGGCAGGATAACAGCCGGCGTCCGGCTGGGAAGAGGGTGCGTCTCCACTACAAGCACTTTGGCGATGAACTGGTGCCAAATCATTGGTAAATCCGCATGCGCCACCCCTGAAAATAGCGGAAAGGAGGGTCGAATCCGCCAAGTAGGGCTAA